>DATFXS010000921.1:0-3662 GCA_035315605.1 Polyangia bacterium | reverse complement strand
GGATCGCGATGACGGCTTTGCGAGCGGGCATCGCAGCGTCGCGCGTCACAGTTTATCGGTGCGCTTCCAGCGCCGCCTTCATCGCCGTCACGTCGGCGAAGGCGACCGCGACCGCCAGCCCGTGCTCGAGCAGCGGTTCGGACGCGATCGCCTTCCGCGCCAGGCGCCCCGTCGTTTCCAGCCGCGGATACAGGAGCAGCGTCATCAGCGTCGGCGCGCCCGCGTTCGCCCGCGGATCGATCGGATAGACCTCCCAGCCGAGCCGCGCCCCCGTGATGACGCCGTCGGTGGCCGTCCAGCGCGGCGAGCCGCCGGGCTCGGGCATCCAGGTCGCCTCCAGGTCGACGAACGGCAGGTTGTCCTCGACCGCGGCGCCGACGCCGTTCGGGCCGACGCGCGGGGTGATCGTCTCCCATCCCGGGAACGCGTGCCAGCTCTGCGGATCGCGCAGGCGCCCGAGCGCGCTCGGCGCCGGGACGCCCACGGTGGTGGCGACCGCGACGCCCGCCAGGCGTTGCGACCAGGTGCGCCCGACCAGCGCGACCGCGCCGTGCGCGCGCAGCGCGGCCAGCTTGTCGTCGGCCAGCACGCGCGCCGACGGCGCCCACGTCGGTGGCGGCGCCGGGGTGGCGCCCGGGCGCCGCGCGCCGCCGCTGCCGCCGTTCTCCGCGCGCAGGGCGACGGCGCGCAACGTGACGTAAGAGGCGGCCGTCAGCGCGGCGGGCTCGCCGGCCGGGCTCAGTCTGACCAGTCGCCGGATCAGCCAGCCCGCGTGCCGGATGTCCAGCTGCGCGTCGACGTACAGCGTGCTGCCTCCGGCCGCGCGCGGCGCCGCCTTGAAGATCAGCTTTCCGGGTGAGAAGTCGCCCTCGACCAGATCGATCTCGGCGCCGTCGGGGCGCTCGTGAATCACCAGCGTCCCGGTCAGGTTGAACAGCGGCACCTCGACCTCCCAGCCGACGGACGGCAGGCCCGCCGGCGTCTGCGAGACGTCGGCGCGAATCAGGGTCGGAACGATCTTGCGGTAGTTGGCGACGTCGAGCAGCACGCTCCGGATCGCGGCCGGTGCTGCACGGACGACCGTCGCGGCGCGCACGTGCGGTGTTCCGGGCACCGTCGGCCAGTCGATCAGGACGATGTCGGCCGTGCCGTCGACGGGCAGAGCCGCTTCCATCAGCCCGGCAATTTCGTTCTTCGCGAACGGGGGCGGATCGGGCGGCGCGGCGGGCGGCGCACCCGCCGGCGCCACTTGCACCGACGAAACAATCGGTGGAGCGGCGGCGACCGGCGTCGCCGTCAGAATGACCCAGGCGCCGAAGAGCACGCCGGTCCGCATCGCCCGCCTAGCTTTTCTTCTTTATGAGCGTCCCGGGCGGGATGCTCTTGGTCTTCGTGGAGGGCGTTCGCCCGGCCTGCAGATCCTTCAGGTAGCGATCGATCTCCTGCTGGGTGCGCTCGGGTAGGGCGTCGAAGCGGACGCCGACGTCGCCGGTTTCGCCGGCGCCGAGGTGTGCCACCTTGCCGGCCAGGTGCAGCCGCGTTCCGTCGGGCAGGGTCAGGATGATGTCGATGGGCGTCCCGAGCGGCGCGCGCGCCCCGCTCTGCAGCCGGATGCCGCCCTGGGAGATGTTGATCGTGTACACGCTACGCAGCGCCTCCCAGGTCGGCAGGCGAACTTCGACCAGCGAACGCGCCATGATGCGCGGCGCGCTCCGTCGTTCGGAGCCTCCACCTGCGCTGTCGTCTTCGGGTGCCATAGCGGCTACAGTCCGGAATGATTATGTCACAGGCCATCGCGTTACAACTGCTGTGACCATCGCAGGCCGGGGTCGCATTCAAAGGAGACGCAAATGAAAACGTCACTCGCAAGTTTGACCGCGCAGGGCGCGTTCGCCGCCGCGCTGTGCTTGTTCGTCAGTCCCGCACACGCGGCCAAAGCCAAACCGATCAAGGTCACGATGAACCTGATCACCCCCGACGGCGTCGGGAAAGCCGTCGGCACGATCACGATCAAGGAAGCGAAGGACGGCGTCACCATCGAACCGAAGCTGAAGGATCTGCCGCCCGGCGAGCACGGCTTTCACGTTCACGAGAAACCGAGCTGCGACCCGGCGGACAAGGACGGCAAGAAGACCGCCGGCCAGGCGGCGGGCGCGCACTACGATCCGGAAGGGACGAAGGCCCACAAGGGGCCGGGCGGCGGCGGCCACAAGGGCGATCTGCCCAAGCTGGTCGTCTCCGACAAGGGCGAGGCGAAGGACAAGCTGGAGGTCAAGGGCGTCACGCTCGCGGACTTCCAGGGCAAGGCGCTGATGATCCACGCCGGGGGCGACAACTACAGCGACACGCCCAAGCCGCTCGGCGGCGGCGGCGAACGGATCGCGTGCGGCGTCTCGAAGGAATAGTATGGAGGTATGACTTTCAAATTAGCTTCGATTAAAGGGTCAAAAGTACGCACAGGAAGTTTGATCGCCGTCGCCGCGGCGCTGCTGGTCGGCGCGTGCGGCGGCGGGACGGCGAAGCCCGATGGCGGCGGCGGAAGCGCAGCCGCCGGCGCGAGCGGTCGAGGCGGCGCCGGCGGTCGAGGCGGCGCGAGCGGGCGGGGGGGCGCGGGCGGAGCGGCGGGCGCGGTCGGCGCCGGCGGGAATGCCGGAGCGGCGGGCGTGGGCGGCGTGGGCGGAAATGCCGGGAGAGGCGGTGTCGGAATCGACGTGGGGGGCACGACCGGCTCGGGTCGGGGCGGCGCGGGTGGAAATGCCGGGAGAGGCGGCGTCGGAATCGACGTGGGGGGCACGACCGGCTCGGGGTCTGCTGGTCGGGGCGGCGCGGGCGCCACGACCGGCGTGGCCTGCTCGCCGAGCTGCGCTCCGACGGACTACTGTCATGCGCCCAACAGCTGCGTGGGTGCCGGCACCTGCGTGCCGCGCCCGCAGGACTGCATCACGCCGGAGAACATCGTCTGCGGATGCGATGGCAAGCTTTACCGAAGCGAGTGCGACGCCAACGCGTCGGGTGGCGTGGACACCAAGGCCATCGCCTTGTGCCCGACGCCGCCCGGGATGTTTCAGTGCGGCACGCTCTTCTGTGCGCACGGGACGCAGTACTGCAGGGTGACGACGCGGGAGGGCTCGAACACCAACGCATACGCGTGCGTCGATCTGCCCGGCGGTTGCACCCAGTGCGCCTGCCTGCTGACCGCCGCGTGCTACGGGTGCGGGGTGCCGGCGAGCGGTGACATGACCGTGATGTGCGCGGCCTCGTGAATGCTCGCGTGACGCGTTAGAGTTGCGCCATGGGAGCGGATGGGAGCTTCAGCGCGAGACGATCGGGCTGGCTGATCTTCGCGGCGGCGCTGCTGGTCGGCGCGTGCGGCGGCGGAACGGCGAGTCCCGACGGCGGCGGCGGAAATGCAGCCGCCGGCGCGAGCGGGCGCGGCGGCGCTGGCGGACGCGGCGGCGCGGGAGGCACGGGCGGCACCGCCGGGACCACGGGCAGGGGCGGTGGAACCGCCGGATCGGTCGGCACGGGCGGCCGCGGTGGCGGTGCCGGCACCGTCGGTAGCGGCGGCGCTGGCGCGGGCGGTGCGGCCGGCACAGGCGGCGCGGCGGGGCGGGGCGGCGCGGGCGGCGCCGCTGGGCGCGGTGGCTCCGGCGGATCGAGCG
>DATFXS010000920.1:0-5797 GCA_035315605.1 Polyangia bacterium | reverse complement strand
GGTCAAGCCGCAGTTCGAGCTGCCCGACCGCCAGGTCAAGGCGGGCGACGTCTCCGACCCGAACCTGCGGCGGGCGGCGCTCGACAAGGTCCGGCGGCGCGCCGAAGCGCTGGGCTTCACGCTGCGGGGCGAGGGCGATTCGCCGGTGGCCGGCGGCGAGGGGACGGTCGAGATCCTCACGCACTTCGTCTTCAACGGGCGGCCTGCCACCTTGCCGGCGGCGGGCCGCGCGGCTGCCCTGGGCGACGTTCGTCCCGGCTGGAGCGTCGGTGGCCGCGCGCGCCAGCGCGAGCCACTGCCGCCTTTACCACACGGGCGCGCTCGCCGAGGCGGCGGTGCTGGCCGTCGCGGATGCCGTCCCGCGCGCCCGGGCCGCGGCGCGCGGCGAGGACGCCGACGTGACGCTGCTGGTTCGCGGCGTCGACGATCGATTCACGTTCAGCGCCGACGCGTCGGGCGAGCTTCTGCATCGCCGCGGCGCGCGCATCGAGACCGGCGCGGCGCCGTTGCGCGAAACGCTGGCCGCCGGGCTGCTGGCGCTGGCCGGATGGAAGCCGGGGACGCCCCTCGTCGATCCGATGTGCGGCGCCGGCACCATCGTGATCGAGGCGGCGATGCAGGCGGCCGGACGCGCGCCGGGCGGCGATCGTCCGTTCGCGATGGAACGCTGGCCCCTGGCGGCCGAGGCCGCCATCGCCCCGATGCTGGCCGGCCTTCGCGCCGAGGCGCGGGCCGGCCGGCCCGGCATACCGGCCGCGCCCGCCGGCGAGCCGTCGCCCATCATCGGATCCGATCGCGACGCGCGCATGATCGACAGCGCGCGCCGGAATGCGGAGCGCGCCGGCGTCGCCGCGGGTCTGACCCTCCTCTGCCGCGACGCGGACGCCGCGCGCCCGCCGGCGCCGACGGGTTTGGTGATCACGAACCCGCCTTACGGCCATCGTCTGGGCGACGTGCGCGCCGCCGCCCGCGGCTACCGCGATCTCGGGCGCGTGCTACGGGCGCACTTTCGGGGATGGCGCGCCGCCATCGTGACGCCCGCCCGGCTCGAAGCCGAGCGTCAGCTGGGTCTGCGGGCGTCGGCCCACCACGCGCTCCGCAACGGCGGCCTGTCGATCGTCCTTCACGTCTTCGACGTCGCCTGACGTTTGCCCTGAAGCGGCGCTGTCGCCCATCTCCATGCCCCGCTCGAAGCCGAGCCGGGCCGCGGTCGTTTCGAAGAGACTCCGGATCGTCTCCGCGTACGTCCCCTCGCCGCGCCCGCGCTTGCCGAATCGCGGATCGTACAGCTGCCCACCACGCGTCTCACGGATGCGATGGAGCACGCGCTCCGCGGTCAGCGGGAGCGCCGCGCGCAGCCGTTCCTCGAACACCTGCTTGACCGAGCCGGGCAGACGCAGCAGCACGCAACCGGCGCGCGTCGCGCCCGCGTCGCGCGCCGCCGCCAGAATCTTCGGGATGTCCTGGTCGTTGAGCCCCGGGATGATCGGCGCGACGTTGACGCCGACGGGCAGCCCGGCGCGCGCCAGCGTCTCGATGACGCGCAGGCGACGCGCCGGCGTCGCGACGTAAGGCTCGATCGCGCGCGCCCGCTCCGGATCCCAGAACGGGATGCTGACGGTGACGAACACCGACGCGACCCGCGCGAGCTCGCCGAGCACGTCGACGTCGCGCTCGACCAGCGCCGACTTGGTGATGATGGCGGCCGGGTTCGCGGCGGCCACGCAGACCTCGAGGCAGGCGCGCGTCAGGCGGTACGACGCCTCCAGCGGCTGGTAGCAGTCGGTGACGCCGCTGAACACGACCGTCTCGCGCCGCCAGCTCTTCTTGGCGAACGCCGCGCGCAGCAGCTCGGCCGCTCGCAGCTTGACGACGATCTTGCGATCGAAGTCGGTCCCTGCGCCCATGCTCAGGTATTCGTGCGACGGGCGCGCGTAGCAGTAGGCGCACGCGTGGAAGCATCCCCGGTACGGGTTGACGCTGTACGTGAAGCCGACGTCCGGGCTGTCGTTCTTGGCCAGGATCTGGCGGGTCCCGTCGGCGAACACCTGCAGCTTCACCTCGGGCGCGCCCTCGAGGTACTCGACCTCGGTCGTCGCCCACGGATTGGGCGGGTTCGAGATCGGCACCGGCCGCATGACATCGATCTAGCACTGAACACGCGTTCAGCCAAGATATCGCGCAAGATCTCGGGAAGGTCCGCGCCGATCTCGACCCCCGAACTTCGATCAAGTAGTGTCTCGCCCCGCTTCGCGATGCCCCCAAGCTCCAAACCCGACGATCGATTCGAACGCCTGGCCGCGCTACCGCCCTACGTGCTGGCGACCGTCGACGAGCTGAAGTCGCGCCTGCGCGCGGCGGGCCACGACGTCTACGACTTCGGTCTCGGCAACCCGGACGGCGCCAGCCCGCGCGCCGCCGTCGAGCGCCTCATCGAGGAGGTGCAGACGCCCGGCAACCAGCGCTACATGCCGTCGCGGGGCATCCTGGAAGCGCGCACGGCGATCTGCGACTGGTACGCGCGCAAGTACGGGCAGCGCTTCGATCCCGACGGGGAAGCCGTGATCACCCTCGGCGCGAAGGAAGGGCTCGCGCACCTGCTGCTCGCCATCGTCGGCGCCGGCGACTGCGTGCTCTCGCCCGACCCCTGCTATCCGATTCACCGTTTCGGCGTCAGCATCGCGGGCGGCGAGCCGGTGCCGGTCGCGACCGGTCCGGGCCGCGACGCCTACGCCGAGATCGAGAAGGCGCTCGCGCGCGCGCCCCGCAAAGCGAAGGGGCTGATTGTCAATTTCCCGCACAACCCGACGAGCGCGGTCGTCGACCTCGCTTTCTTCCAGAAGGTGGTCGCGCTGGCGAAGCGCGAATCGCTGTGGGTGATCTCCGATCTCGCGTACGCCGACCTGATGCACGACGGGCAGCCGGCGCCGAGCATCTTCCAGGTCGACGGCGCACGCGACGTCGCGGTCGAGTTCTTCACGGTGTCGAAGAGCTATTCGATGCCGGGGTGGCGGGTCGGCTTCTGCGTCGGCAACCGCCGCCTGGCCGGCGCGCTGGCGAACATCAAGGGCTACCTCGACTACGGCAGCTTCGCGCCGGTCCAGCTGGCCGCATCGACCGCGCTCGCCCGCTGCGACGGCGACGTCGCCGAGAACCGCGCCGTCTATAAGCACCGGTCCAAGCTGCTGTGCGACGAGCTGGCCCGGGTCGGCTGGCCGGTCCCGTTGCCCGTGGCGTCGATGTTCGTCTGGGCGCCTCTGCCGGCCCAGGCGGCCCACCTCGGGTCGGTGAAGTTCGCCTCCGAGCTGCTCGAGCGGGCGCGCGTTGCGGTATCGCCGGGCGTCGGCTTCGGCCCCGGGGGCGAGGGATTCGTCCGGTTCGCCCTGATCGAGAACGACGAGCGGGCCCTGCGCGCTTGCGCCGCCATCGGCGACTTTCTGGCGCGCCTGGCCGAGCCGGCCGTCTCCGCCCCCGCCCCGGCCCCAAAGAAGGACGCCGGCGGGTCGCCGCACGTTGACAAAGCCGCGGGGCTCAAGTAAAAACCGCGCTTCTTTCATGGCAGCCGCAGCCCCTCATCACCGCCCGACGTACCAGGCCAAGGAGCCGTTCGCGCGCTCGTGGTACATCGCCGACGTCCAAGGCCAGACGCTCGGCCGTGCCGCGACCAAGATCGCGGATGTCCTGCGCGGCAAGCACCGCCCGACGTTCACCAGCCACGTCGACGCGGGCGATTTCGTGGTGGTCGTGAACGCCGACAAGGTCCGGCTGACCGGCAAGAAGTGGACGATCAAGCTCTACCGCGACCACTCGCTGTTCCCGGGCGGCCTGCGCACGCAGACCGCGGAGCAGCTGGTCAAGCGCCACCCCGAGGACCTCGTGAAGCGCGCGGTCTGGGGCATGCTGCCCAAGGGGCCGCTCGGCCGTCAGATCTACAAGAAGCTCAAGGTCTACGCGGGCGCCGAGCACCCGCACGCCGCCCAGCAACCCAAGCCTCTGAAGTTCACCAATGCCTGACGTCAGCAAAGCCGTTTACGCCACCGGTCGCCGCAAACACGCCGTCGCGCGTGTCTGGCTGCAGCCGGGGACCGGAAAGATCGCGATCAACAACCGGACGCTCGAGGACTACTTCGGCCGCGAGACGTCGCGCATGGTCTTCCGGCAGGCGCTGGAGCTGACCGAGACCTCCGGCCGCTTCGACGTGTTCGTGAACGTCAGCGGCGGCGGGCTGTCGGGCCAGGCGGACGCGATTCGCCACGGCATGTCGCGCGGCCTCATCAAGATCGATCCCGCCTTCCGCGGCGCGCTGAAGAAGGCTGGCTACCTGACGCGCGACGCGCGCGCCAAGGAGCGCAAGAAGTACGGTCAGCGCGGCGCGAGAGCCCGCTTCCAGTTCAGCAAGCGCTAGTTTTCTCGCGTCCCACGTGGACGTGGTCGTGGTCCTAGACGTAGTCGCTGACGCTGTCGTGTGCCTGTACGTTCACGCACACGACAGCGACTACGTTTGCGTCTAGGACTACGTGCACGTCCAGGACTACGTACACGTCCAGGTACACGTACGCGTCTAGGGGCCTCGGCAGCGCTGGTGCTTTGCGCGCTGGGCGGCTGGTCGGCAGAATGGCCGGTATGGAGGCGCGATCGCCGACAAACGCGCCGCGGCGGCTGTTGCTGCGGCTGCTCGCGGGCACGATTGCGCCGACGGTGGCCGCGCTGGCGCTGTTCGGTTTCTTCGCCCACGAGGTGGCACGGCGCGCCCTGGAGGATGAGCTGGGGCGCCGGCTGGGGACGGCAGCGGCGGGCGCGGCGGCCACGCTGCTCCCCGAGCAGCTGCGCGCATTCGGCGCGGGCGACGAGGATTCTCTGACCTACGCGGGCGTGCGCCGCCGGCTGGAGGCGGCGCGCCTGCGGCTGCGCGTTAGGCGCGTCCTGGCGGTGACGCCGGATCTGGAGGCGCGCGGCGACACGTCGTCGGTGCTCGCGCTCGGCGCGCATGCCTACGAGCTGGACGCCGATCGCGCCGAGATCGCGCGCGCCCTGGGCGGCGTGCCCAGCGCGTCGCCGCTGTTCGTCGGACACGACGGCGTTCCCTACAAGCGCGCCTACGCCGCGGTCGGTGACGCCGGCGACGTCGCTGGCGTCGTCGCCGTCGAGGGCAACGCCGACTACCCGGCAGTGCTGGCCGCCTTTCGCCGCTCGCTGATCCGGACGGGCGTCGGCGCGCTGCTCGCGGTGCTGGCGCTGACGATCTGGCTGTCGCGGCGGATCTCGCGGCCGGTGGCGCGGCTGGCGCAGGCCGCGGCGCGCCTCGGCCGGGGCGACCTGGACGTGCCGATCCCGATCGAGACCCGCGACGAGATCGGCGTGCTCGCCCAGACCCTGGAGGAGACGCGCGCGGCGCTGCGGGCCCGCGACGAGCGCATGCAGATGATGCTGGCGGGCATCGCGCACGAGGTGCGCAATCCGCTGGGCGGCCTGGAGCTTTACGCCGGGCTGCTGCGCGACGCGCTCGCCAACCAGCCCGAACGCCTGGACGAGATCGCGCGCATCGACCGCGAGGTCGGACATCTGAAGGCGGTCGTCAACGAGTTCCTCGAATTCGCACGGCGCCCGTCCCCGCGCCTGGAGGCCGTCCCGCTCGGCCCGCTGTTCGACGAGGTCCGTGAGCTGGCCTCGGTCCACGGCGGCGCGGCGGTCGCCACCGACGCGGTCGACGGGCTGGCGGTGCGCGCTGATGCGCTGCAGCTGCGGCGCGCGCTGCTCAACCTCGCGCGCAACGCGGTGGCGGCGGCGCGCGCCGGGC
>DATFXS010000919.1:0-16763 GCA_035315605.1 Polyangia bacterium | reverse complement strand
CTGGCCGACCGCCTCGGCCTGGAGGAGCTGGCCCGAACGGTCGCCGCCGGACAGGTCCCGGGCGGCGCCAGCCTCTGGCACACCTTCGGATCGGTCGCGGCGGGGTTGTTCGTGCTGGAAGCGATCACGGGGATCCTCCTCGCGACCGTGTACACGCCGTCGGTCGCCGGCGCGTGGGCGTCGGTCGCGTACATCCAGGATCAGATGACGATGGGCTGGTTCGTGCGCGGCCTGCACAGCTTCGGATCGTCGGCGCTGATCGTGATCGCCGGCGTTCACCTGCTGCAGGTTTTGCTGTTCGGCGCCTACCGCCGCCCGCGCGAGATGAACTGGATGGTCGGGCTGACGCTGTTCGGCGTCGTCGCGGTGTTCGCGCTGTCCGGCTACCTCCTGCCCTGGGATCAGAAAGGCTACTGGGCCAAGCTGGTCGAGGCGACCATCACGGGCAGCGCCCCGGTCGTCGGCGGCGCGGCGCAGAAGCTGATTCAGGGCGGCGCCGCCTTCGGCAACCTGACGTTGACCCGCGCCTACGCGCTGCACGCGATGGCCCTGCCCGCCGTGCTGATCGGCCTCCTCGTGCTGCACGTCCGTCTGTTCCGGCGGCACGGCTACACGCCGAAGTGGTCGCTGTCGACCGAGGACGCCGCCGGGCGCGCCACCCCGACCTGGCCGGACCAGGCGCTGCGCAACGCGATCGTGGGCGCGCTCGTCTGGGGCGTCGTCACCGTCGCGGTGATCGCGCATCACGGCGCGCCCCTGGAATCGCCCGCGGATCCGACGTCGAGTTACCTAGCCCGCCCCGAGTGGTACGCGCTGCCGCTGTTCCAGCTGCGCATGTTCTTCGAGGGGCCGCTCGAGATCGTGGCGACCATGATCATCCCCGGCATCGCGACGGCCCTGGCGTTCGCGCTGCCGTTCCTGGACCGCGCCCCGACGAACCGGCCGGGCGATCGGCGCCGCGTGCTGGCCGGCGCGGGCCTGGGCCTGGCGGCGCTGGCCTGTCTCGGCACCACGGCGCTGGTGAAGGACAGGCGCGATCCCGCCTACGCCAAGGCGCGCGCGGAGGAGAAGGTGCGCGGCGAGACGGCGCGCCGGCTGGCGCTGAAGGGCGTCCCGGCCGACGGCAACGTGTTCCGCAACGATCCGCAGTACCGCGCGCGTGAGATCTGGGACGACCGCTGCGCCGGCTGCCACGGCCTGGCCGGCACGGGCGGCGAGAAGGGCCCCGACCTCAAGGACTACAACTCGCGCGCCTGGATCCGCGGCTTCCTGGCCAACCCGGACGGGCCGCTGTACATGGGGACGGCCAAGATCGAAAAGGGGATGAAGCCGGTCGAGGCGACGCCCGACGACATCGACGCCCTGGTCGAGTACCTCTACGCAGAGACCGGCGCGGCGGACGCGGACGCGGCGCGCGCGGGACGGGGGCGCGACCTGCTGCCGCAGAAGGACTGCGACACCTGCCACGACTTCGACGGCGAGGGTGAGAACGACGGTCCCAACCTGAAGGGGCGCGGGACGCCGAAATGGATCGCGGCCGTCATCGCCGACGGCAGCCACCCGCTGCTGTTCGGCGACCGCAACAAGATGACCAAGTTCCGCAGCAAGCTGACCGCCGAGCAGATCGACGACCTGACGAAGTTCGTGCTGGACCTGAAGGGGCATTAGCAGGCTTCGCCTGCTGGGCCTCGGGCCTCGGGCCTCGGGAAGAAACCCGGTCGCGCGGGGCGTGGACAAGGCTGGGGCGCTGGCGTAGTGTCGGCCTCACAAACTCCAGCGGTTTCGGAGACTTCGCATGCAATCGTCAAGAGTCCTTCCTTTTTCGGGTGTTACGCGGAATGTGCTTCTGGTCGTCGCGCTGGGCGCGCTCGCTGCGGCGACGTGCGGGGGCGGCGGCAGCAAGGCGGGCGGCCTCGGCGGCGCCGGCGGCGCCGGCAACGCGCCGGGTGTCGCCTGCACCGATCCGGCCCCGTGGACGACGACCGGAACAGCCGACGTCATGCTGTCGGTCGACGCGACAGGACCCCAGACGCCGTGGAACCGCTTCTACGAGGGCGCCGTCGCGACCGATCACGCCAACACGATCCTGTCGTCGGCGTACGGACGGAACGCGGCGGCCGCGCTGCAGAAAGGTCACGACCAGGCGGGTTTCCGGTACGCGCGCTTCCACGGGATCCTGAACCGCGACATCGGCGTCTACCCCGCCACCGCGCCTGTGCTGGCGACCGACACGCCCGCCTACGACTGGACGCGGTTCGACATGGTCTACGACGCGGTCATGACGGCGGGCATGCGGCCGATCGTCGAGATCAGCTTCACGCCGCCCGCCCTCGCGTCGGTGCCGACTCAGAACCAGGCCCAGCTCTGGTACGGCGGCGTGTCGCCCAACATCAGCAAGCCGATCCTGCCGCCCCCGGCAGACGCCAGCGCGCTGCCGACCTGGGATCACTGGAAGAAGTTCATGGCCGACATCGTCGCGCACCTGGAGTCGCGCTACGGCGCCGACGAGGTGCGCAACAACTGGTACTTCGAGATCTGGAACGAGGCGACCTGGATGTACGCGCCCGGCATCGCCGGCTACAACGAGCTGTACCTCAACACCGCGCAGGGCTTGCTGGCGGGCGATCCGATGATCAAGGTGGGCGGCCCTGCCGACAGCGGCGGCGATTCGCAGTACTCGATCCCGAGCCTGATCGACTACGCGAAGCAGCAGAACGTGAAGCTCGACTTCATCAGCTTCCACCGGTACGGCGAGGACTCGCCGATGAACGTCGTCGCGAACGCGGGCGACTTCATCACCTGGAAGAACTCGCTCTTCAACATGATCAACGCCAAGGGCTACACGGGCGAGCTGATCAACGACGAGTGGGGATCCAGCTACGACCCCGAGCTGTCGCGCGACACGGAGGCGTCGGCCAGCTTCATCGCCAAGTCGATTCACTTCCTCGGCACCGACACGACGACGCAGGTGCCGACGATGTACGGCTACTGGACGCTGTCGGACATCTACGAGGAGATCAACACCGGCGCGGGGCGCGCCTACCGCGAGGGCAACTACGGCCTCCTGCTGAAGGGCGACGACGCCATCCCGACCTCCTACGACCTGGCCAAGCCGGCGTTCAACGCCTTCCGCCTCCTGCACCTGATGACCGACAAGACGCTGACGGTGACGGGCGGGGTCACCGACCCGAACGCCGACGGGATCGGCGCGGTCGCCACGCTGGCCGCCGACGGGAACTCGCTGCAGATCCTGGTCTACAACCACGTCAACCACTTCGACCTGACGATGTGGGAGGACATGTCCCAGCAATCGCAGCTGGTGTCGCTGAAGATCGACAACCTGCCGTTCACGCCGACGCGGGTCCTGCACTACGTCGTCGACCACACGCATTCGAACTCGCACACGGTCTGGGCGGCGATGGGCAAGCCGGTTACGCCGGCGGCCGATCAGTGGCAGACGCTGAGCGACGCGTCCGAGCTCTGCTACTACGCGAACAGCTGGAACGGCGGCAAATCGATGACCGCGATGTTTCCGCAATACACGTATAGTGCTTCGCTGATAGAACTGCGCAAAGACTAGTGAGAGCGCTGCACCTGCGAGGTTGTCTGGCGGCATTCGTCGCGCTGGCGTTCCTGTGCGCGCAGGTGGCGCGCGCCGATGGGACCGACGGCGGGCCGCCCCCGGACGCGGCGGTCACGGATGCGGCGATCGCGGGCGGGGACGCGGCCGCCCCCGCCCCTGCGCCCGTGCCCGGCGAGCTGGCGACGCCGCCGGATCTGGCGACGCCGGCGACCAGCGCGACGGTGGTGGCGACGCCGCTCGTCGACACGGCGGCGCCGGCCCAGACGGAACCACCCCGGCCGATCACGCGCCGCCTCTGGTTCTGGATGGCGGTCGCGGGCGTGATCATCGCCGGCGTCGCGATCGGGATCGCCGTGCGCAACCCGAGCGTGTCGCGGCCCGACTGCCCCAACGGATACGTGTGCCCGTTATGAAGCGTGGCGCGATCGTCGCCGCGCTGATCGTGGCCGCTGCGCTGCTGAGCAACGTCTCGTGCTCGCGAAGCGACTCGCTGGTGCTGCTGGACCTGCGCCGATCGGGCCCGCTGGGCGAGCCCGTGGCGCGCGTGCGCCTGTCGGCGAGCGGCTGGCCGACGCGCACGGTGACGGGCGACATCGGCGCCGACGGGTTTCAGGTCGGTTATTACGGCCCGGGCAAGGGCGCCGCCGTCACCGTCACCGCGGAGGCGCTGGATGCCGTCGACTGCGTGCTCGGCAGCGGCAGCGCGACGGTCGCGAAGCTGTCGGCCGGCGCCACCAGCGATCCCGTCACCCTGTTCATCCGCCCGCTGCCGGCCAACGGCTGCGTGCCGGACGCCGGAATGATGGACGCCGGGGACGACGCCGGCGATGACGGCGGCGGCACCGATGCCGGCATGGACGCCGTCACCGACGGCATGGACGCGACCCCCGACGGCACGGACGGCAACGACGACACAGCCGGGGACGCAGCCACGGACGTCGGGGCGGATTCGGCCGCCGACGCGATGGGTGACGCGGCGGACGACGGCGGCGACGACGGCGCCACGCCCGATACGTCGGTCGACTGATGTGCGTAGGCGCGCTTGCCTGACCAGCGATTTTCGTCGAATCTGATCGCCATGAAGGGGTGGCTCTTCACCGGCGCCGGGTGCCTCGCCCTCGTGCTCTCCGCCTGCGCGATGAACGATCCGTGCGCCGAGCCGTCCGGCGCGGCCTGCGGCGGCGACCCGACCGGCAACTGGATCGTCACCGGCAGCTGCCGCGATCCCGCCTACCAGGCGCCCGATCCCACCACCTACTACGGCCAGCCCGATCCGATGGCGCGCCAGCCGCTGCCCGAGCCGACCAACAGCGACTGGTGCTCCGACCTGCAGTACAGCCCGCAGGCGGGGATCACGCTCTTCACCTTCCCGCACGACACGCTGGCGATCGCGCCTGGCCGGCCCGTCACGTACGACGCCAGCGGCAAGTACGCGACCCTGCTGCTGACGACCGGCGCCGGCAGCGTCGATCTGTCGGCGAGCTGCCTGACGCGATTCGCGGTGCTCTTCCAGTGCGCGACGCACGACGCGAACACGCCTGAGGGGACGCGCTCGGTGACGGACGATCTGGCCACCTATTCGGCGTCGTTCGGCAACTACTACCAGGACATCGCCTGCAGCGACGACGGCAGCGGCGGCTGCGCGTGCACGTACACCATCCTCTCCGTGCCGGGCGGCGGCGGCCTGAACGGCCGCTGGAGCACGCAGGGGTCCGTGCTGACGCACTTCGCGGACACGATGCCGATCCCGTCGCAGGCCGACCTCTGCGTCACCAGCGACACGATGACGCTCTGGGGCCACGACCACACCGCCATCTGGGATCAGGCCGGACTGCGGACGGTCACGCTGATGAAATCCAATTGAGCCCGCGACGCCGTCCGCTCGCGCTGGTCGTCGCCGCGTTCGCGGTGATCGGCACGAATGCGCCGTCGCCGGCGGCCGGCCAGGCCCGCAGCGAGAAAGTGCCGGGCGTCGTCCTGTCGCCGAAGACCGCGGAGGACGCGGCCCTCGTCGACGCGCGCATCGCCGAGGTGACGGTGTTCAGCGATCGCGCGCGCATCCGCCGCCGCGGGCGCGCGCCCGGAAAGACAGGCGTCGCGCTGGTCCGTTTTCCCGGGCTGCCCGGGTCGGTCTTCCTGGACACGATCCGTGTGTCGACCGGCGACGGCCGCGTGCTGCGCGTCGAGGCGACGCCGGTCGAGCGCGAGCGGATGTCGATCGCCCAGGCGGGCAAGCTGCTGGACGCTCTGGACGCGGTCGACGATCGGCTGGTCGAGATGGACGATCGCCGCACGGGCGACGACCTGCTGATCGCCTTCTTGCGCGCGCTCCGCCCGGCCCAGCCCGTGTCGGAGGAGAAGCGCGAGGGGCGCAAGAACCTGGTCGCCGACGTCGGGTCCTGGTGGAAGGCGCTCGACTTCATCGGCGAGCGAGGACGCGCCGCCAGCGACCGGCTGCTGAAGCTGGAGGGCGAGCGGCGGGAGCTGCAGAAGGAGCGCGATCGGCTGTTCGCGGACATCGTGGCGCTGAATCAGGGCGGCTTTTCCGATCGCGTGGTCGACGTCGTCGCGATCGTCGACGTGGGCCGCGCGGGCGCGGAGCTGGAGCTGGAATACTTCGTGCCGGGCGCGCGCTGGAAGCCCGCCTACGACCTGCACTATGCGTCGGCGCGCGGGCAGATCCGGGTCGAGACCGCGGCGGTCGTCGAGCAGGCGACCGGCGAGGACTGGACCGACGCGACGCTGCTGCTTTCGACGGCGATGCCGGGCCGCGGGATCGATCTGCCGGAGCTTTTGACCTGGACGCTGGGCGAGCGGAACGAGTTCGTGCCGCAGCTGCGCGCGCGGCGGCCGCCGGCGGTCGAGCCGCCGCTGCCGGTGCCGGGCTCGGCGGCGGTCGCCGAGGCCGGCCGGGCCGTCGACGCGGACATGATCCGGGCGCGCCTGGCGCAGGTGAGCAGCGGCGGTCCCAGCGGCTCTGTCGATCGCGACGGCGATGGGATCCCGGACGTTCCCGATTACTTGAAGCAGAAAGAGGAGGCCAAGAAGATCTCCGGCTCCGACGACGAAGGCCGCATGGAACGCCTCCGCCGGATGAGGCGACAGCAGAGCCTGCAGGCGCCGCCCCCGCCCCCGCCCCCGCCGTCGCGCGCCTGGTCGTCCGGGGCGGCGGCGCCCGCGATGGCGCCCGCGCCCCCGCCAGCGGCGGCGCCCGAGCCGGCCGAGTCTTACACCGAGGCCGAGGTCGCGAGCATGCCTCGCAGCCCTTTGGCGGAAGCTCCCGCGATCCGACGGCGCGTCGGCGGATCCTCGGTGACCCCCGTGCCGCTCGCGCTCTTCGACGCGACGACGCCGTCGCGCGGGTCCGTCCTGTCCGATCCCTATCTGCCCGCGGTCAGCGCGGGCGGCCTCGATTACGTCTACCAGGCGCCGACGAAGGCGACGATCGCCAGCTCGGGCAAGCAGGTGAAGATCCCGCTCGCGTCGCAGACGTTCGGCGCCTCCGCCTTTCACGAAGCGACGCCGGCGCTGGCCGCGACGGCGTTCCTGCGCGCGCGCGTCCGCAACGACGGCAAGCGGCCGCTGCTGCGCGGGCCAGCGACGATCTTCGGCGACGGCGAGCTGGTCGGCGTCGGCGAGATCCAGACCACCGGCCCCGGCGGCGACATCGAGTTCCCGCTCGGCGCCGATCAGGACGTTCGGCTGGTCCGGCAGGTAGTGCCGAGCACCAAGACGACCGGCGTGATCATGAAGTCCGAGGAGACGACGTACGCGGTGCAGATCCAGGTCGCCAACTACAAGAAGCAGAAGGTGACCGTCGAGATCGTCGACCAGGTGCCGCGCAGCCGCCGCGACAAGGTTGCGGTCAAGCTGCTCGGCGTGCAGCCGGCGGCGACCGGGGCGCCCGACGCCGACGGCGTGATCCGCTGGCGCGTCGAGCTGGCGCCGGGCGCGACGCAGACGCTCAAGCTCGATTACCAGATCACGCGGCCCAAGGACTGGAAGCTGTACCAGAACTGACCATGCGCACCGCTTCGCTCGCACGCTTCGCTTTCGTCCTTTCGGCCTTCTTATCGGTCTTGGCGCCGACGGCCGGGCGCGCGGCGTCGTCGGGCGAAGAGAAAATCGACAGCGTGGTGGTGTTCGCCGATCGGGCGCGGGTGACGCGGGCGCGCACGGTCACGTGCGAAAAAGGCACGGCGCGCGCCGTGTTCGATCGCCTGCCCGCCGCGCTGGACACGCGCACGCTGCGCGGCGAGGTGCGCGAGGCGGCCGAGGTGATCGGCTTGTCGAGCGAACAGGTCAACGAGCGCGAGGCGGCCGACCCGCGCGCGCGCGGCCTGGCGGCCGATCTCGACAGGACGCAGACGCAGATCAAGGCCAAGCAGGCGCGCAAGATGGCGATCGCCGCCGAGCTGGAGGACGTTCAGGCGTTCGGGATCCTCTTCTCCACGACGCTGACCGAGGAGATCCGCAACCCGAAGCCGAACACGCCCGCGTGGGCGAAGACGCTGGACGCCCTGTGGGCGCGGCGCGCGGCGCTGGTCGACGAGCGCCGCAAGCTGGACGTCGCGTTGCGCGGGCTGTACCGGACCACGGACCGGATCAGCCGCCAGCTGGCGCAGGTGGGCGGCGCGGGCGAGCGCGCCTATCGCACGGCGGCCGTGACGGTCTCCTGCCGCGCGCTGCCGCACGTGACGGCCACTGTCTCGTACGTGATCGGCGGCGCGGGCTGGCAGCCCGAGTACGACGTCGACGTCACGCCGCGCGGGCGCGCCAAGACCGGACCGGCCGTCGCGCGCCTGACCGTCGGCGCGCTGATCCACCAGGCGACGGGCGAAGACTGGAACAACGTGCGCATCATGCTGTCGACCGCGCGCCCGAAGCTCGGGTCGGAGGCGCCGCAGCCGGCGCCGCTGGTGATCGACGGCTACGAGCAGAAGCAGGACAAGGTGCTGGTGCAGGCGCAGGAGCGACGCGAGCAGCTGGAGGGGGGCGCCCCCGCCGGCAAGAAAGCCGGCCCGCAGGCGGCCGCGCTCGACGACAAGGGGAACGCGTTCGTGCTGACGCTCCCGCACCCGGTCACCGTGATCGCCGACGGGCGGCCGCTCTGGGCGCCGGTCGACGTCGTGGAGACGCAAGCGACCGTCAAGCTGGTCGCGATGCCCAAGCTCGACGCGCACGTCTACCAGGTCGCCGCGCTGAAGAACCCCGCCGCGTACCCGCTGTTGGAAGGCCGCGTGCGCAGCTACCGCGGCGGCTCGTACGTCGGCGACTCGCGCCTGCGCCACCAGGGCGTCGGCGCGCCGTTCGAGGTGTCGCTGGGCATCGACGAGGAGCTGAAGGTCGAACGGAAGACGCTGGACGACAAGGACAAGCCGCCCGGCTTCCTGAGCTCGACCAAGCACATCTTCACCGGGTACCGGAACAAGCTGACCAACCGCGCCGCCGGCCCCGAGACCGTCGAGCTGCGCGAGAGCATCCCGGTGTCGAAGATCGACGACGTGAAGGTGGAGCTGCTCGCGAAGACGACGACCGCCGGCTACCAGCTGGACGCGGCGCGCGGCTTCGTGACCTGGATGATCAAGCTGGTCAACGGCGAGTGGCGCAACGTCGACATCGGCTACGCGATCCACCTGCCCGACGACTGGCAAGTGCCGGGGCGGTAGGCTCTGGTGCCCCGGCCCCGGAAGCGGGAGCGGGTCAGCGAGAGGGGTCTTCGCAGGTCGCCTGCCCGCCCGTCACTCGACAGGTGTACATGATTGACGCGCAATCGGTGGCGCTCCAGGTGTATCCGTAGCCGCACCCGACGGCGGTGTTTCCGTCACAAAAACTGGAAGAGGATTTTGTCGGATCGCCACACCTGGGATCGGGGGCCGCGGTCGCCGTGCAACGGGTCAGCCCGCCGACCGTGCGGCAGAAATCGACGCCTCCGCAGTCCTCGCGGGCCACGACCAGGCCGCATTCGCAGCTGGTCAGCACGCTGCCGTAGCAAGCGGGATTACCCGAGCAGCTCGGCGGCGCGTTGGCGTCGATCGCGCAGATGGCGGTCCGCTGACCGCGGTCGCCGCCGCAAATCGTCCCCGCGAAGCAGTGGGTCAGGCCCTCACACCGCGAATGGTGGATCGGATAGCCGCCCAGGCAGCCCGTCGGCACGTCGTCGACACAGATGTCGTCGTCGCCGCCCGCGCACTCGGGAACGGGGGTGACCGTATCGACACAGGAGGCATGGCCGGCGACCTCGCGGCAGGCGACCGGGCACGTGTCTCGACGCCACCTGATGGGTTCGAAATCGGCGTCCGCGTCGTACTCGCACGACATGTACGTGTTGCCGTCGCAGCGGGTCTCTCCCTGGGAGCATTCGTTGCAGCCCGCCAGGAGCGACGCGGTTCCGGACAGCGCGGTGATGAGAATCTGACAGCTGCGCGCGATTCGGATGCGGGCGAGTCGCATACAACTCTGAAGAGCAAAGCCGGTGCCGGCCGGCTGGCGCGCACCAGGCGGCGTGCTTAGTTTGCCGCGCCAGATCCGCAAAGGAGCCCGTCATGAAGACCTTTTCCACGATACTGGCGCTGGCGTTGCTGGCCGCGACCGCCGCCGTCGCCGCCGAGGCGGCAAAGAAGCCCGAAGCCGGCAAGGCGGCCCCGATGTCGGTCAACCCCGACGAAGTGAAATGGGGCGAGGGCCCGCCCGACCTGCCCAAGGGGGCCGAGCTGGCGGTGCTGCACGGCGATCCGTCGAAGAAGGCCCCGTTCACGCTGCGCCTCAAGATGCCCGACGGCTACAGGATCCCGCCGCACTGGCACACCCGCGACGAGCAGCTGACGATCCTGTCGGGCAACTTCATCCTGCACATGGGCGACACCATGGAAGCGCCATCCACCAGCCTGGCCGCCGGCGGCTTCCATTTCCTCCCGGGCAAGATGCACCACGCCGCCGAGACGAACGGCGAGACGATCCTGCAGCTCGATGGCATGGGCCCGTTCGACATCCACTACCTCAACCCGGCCGACAACCCCAACCCGAAGACGGCCGCAGCGGCGACGAAGAAATAGCGGCCAGCGCCTGCGCGTCGAGCGTAGCGCGGCTTCGCCGCGCGGAGCTCATCGCGGGAGGGTTGGTGGGGAGGGTGGGGGCCCCCACCCTTCCCCTCCAAGCTAGAAGAAGAAACGGAAGCCGAGCTCGGCGCGGTGGTTGTGAGACGAGGGGTGGGCGCCGCCGCCTGGCTCGCCCGTGAACGGGCGGTCGCCGAAGTATTGCTGCGTGTACTGGTACGAGGCGCCCACCTGCACAGCGGGCGTGACGGCGGCGTAAGCATTCGCGTCGAAGTATTGCTGCCAGTAGAAGACGCCGCCGCGCGTGTTCTCTGGCGTCAGGCTGACGATGTTCGTCGACTTGAGCTGCGAGTAGTTGGCCGACAGCCAGATGCGCCCGCCCAGCCCCGGCAAGAAATACTGCAGACCGACCACCAGCGCGCGCCAGTCGATCGGGCGCACGTTGCCGTCGGCGTCGAAGGTGACGATGCCGCTGTCGATGTTCGGGTGATAGATCGGCGGCGGCATCAGGCCGGCCGGGTTGGGCAGCGACGGGAACAACGCGCCGCCGGTCAGGCCGGTGTAGAGGTCGGAGATCCCGCTGCCGATCGTGAATTCTGCGTTCAGCGACAGAGCGTTTTCCCGGTTCTGCGGCGGGGCTGACTTTCCGCCGGGCCCGACGTGGGCCGGGATGATCGGAACGAACGCGTTCACCGCGATGCCGTGCCCGAACGCGATCTTCGGCTCGCCCGGCACGGGAAGGAATTCGGCGACGGCGAAGCGACGCCAGACGCCGGAGACGCCGATCGCGAGCGCCTGGATATCCGGCTGGCCGAAGCCCTGCGTGCCGACGCCGCGCCAGCGGTCGACGCTGACCTTGATGCCGCCCTGCAGGTCGGGGACCTCGCTGTCGCGCTGGACTGGGCGCACGGCGGCGGCGGCGACGTCAATCGTCACACAGCAGAGCGGGACCGAATACGTCAGCCGGATCTGCGGCTGGCGGTGGTAGACCTCGCCCGCGATCCCGAGGAACGCGACGCTGTTCGGATAGAAGCCGCTCGCGCCCCAGGCGAACAGATCGTGGTACTGGCCGGCGAGGAGCTCGATGCTGGACGCCGCGAACGACTGCTTCAGCCGGAAGTAGAACAGGCGCATACGCACCGACGGCGTCGTGTAGAGCGTCGATTCGGTCGCGTCGGACGGCTGCACGCCGAAGAAGTCGACCTCGGCGTGCCCCATCGCCGTCAACCGATCACCCAGATCGGGCGCCTTGATGATGAAGCCGAACAGCGAGTTGTTGGCCGTCATCTGCGAGCGCCCGTGCAGGCCGGCGTAGGTGCCCGGACGCGCAAGCACGGCGTTGTTCGACGACGGGCCGTAGCTCTGCGTGCTGTCGCGCATCGCGTTCAGCTCGACGAAGCCGTAGAGGTTCGACTGCCAGCGCGACTGCATCGGCTCGCCGGAGAGCTTCTTTTCCCACGGAGAGTCCTGCTGCTTGACGGGAGCCTCCGGCGTGACCTGGACTTCGATTCTTCCGATCGATATCTGCGCCGGCGCCGACGCCGGAGGACCGGCCTGCAGGGCCGGCGGCAGCGCGGGCGTCGGCTCCGCGGCGGGCGATCCCGACGCGGCGGGATCAGGCGCGCCGCCGTCGGGCGGCGGCATCGGGTCCGGGATCTCGGCCGCTGCCGTGCGCGCCGCCAGCGCGATCCCGAGGACGACCGTCGTGACCAGCGTCCGCGCGGTCATCGCTTGCGCTCGTCCTCGCCGAGCGCCTTCAACCCCGCGCCGATCACCTCGACGATCCGATCCACGTCGTAGACGCAGCCGCCCCACGTGCCGCCCGACGCCTGCTGCAGCGCCGCCCACAGCCGCGTGTCCTCGGGCAGCTTCGCGTGCGGCGCCAGGCCCGGATGCAGCGGCCGCCCCGCCAGGAGGCGCGCCGCGGCGTCCGCGTCCAGCTCGCTGCCGCCGGCGGCGACCAGGTTCACGCGTCCGTCCAGCATGTTCCGATCGATGACGATCTCGATGACGTCGCCGTCGCAGAGCTTGGCGATCGGTCCGCCTGCCAGCGCCTCCGGGCCGACGTGGCCGATGCAGGCCCCCGTCGAAACGCCCGAGAAGCGCGCGTCGGTGATGATCGGGACGGTCTTGCCCCAGGGGATGAACTTCAGCGCCGACGTCAGCTGATAGGTCTCTTCCATTCCGGTGCCGAGCGGCCCCGCCCCGATCAGCACGACGACGTCGCCGGCTTTGACGGGCAATGTGGATGGCCCCCCCTGCCCCTTTATCGCAGCTATCGCGTCGGTTTCGGAGACGAATACGCGGGCCGGCCCGCGGTGGCGGTAGACGCCGTCGGCGCCGATGATCGACGGATCGATCGCGGTCGCCTTCACGATCGATCCCTGCGGCGCGACGTTGCCGGACGGGAAGACGACCGTGCCGGTCATGCCGGCGGCGCGCGCGGCGTCGGCGCTCATGATCACGCGATCGGGATCAACGCCGTCCTCCTCTTTCAAACGCCGGCGCGCCTCCCGGCGGCGATCGCTCTGCTCCCACCAGTCCAGAACCGCGCCCAGCTTTTCACCCGTCACGGTCAGCACGTCGGTGTGAAGCAGGCCCATCCGGCGCAGGTGCAGCATCACCTCGGGCACGCCGCCAGCCATGAAGACCTGCACGGTCGGGTGGTTGCGCGGGCCGTTGGGAAGCGCGTCGACCAGCCGGGGCGTGGCCCGGTTGACGCGGATCCAGTCGGCGACGGTCGGGCGCGCCAGCCCCGCCGCGTGCGCCAGCGCCGGGATGTGGAGCAAGAGGTTCGTCGACCCGCCGAACGCCGCGTGCAGCAGCATCGCGTTCTCCAGCGCGGCGGGCGTCAGGATCGCCGACAGCGGCGTCTGCGCGGCGTGCAGGCGGACCAGCGCCCGCGCCGAGCGCCGCGCCATGTCCAGCCAGACCGGCTCGCCCGACGGCGCCAGCGCGGCGTGCGGCAGCGTCATCCCAAACGCCTCGGCGACGACCTGCGACGTCGCCGCCGTCCCCAGGAACTGGCAGCCGCCGCCCGGCGTGCCGCACGCGCGGCACCCCATGTCCGCCGCCTCGTCGACCGTGATCAACCCGTGGGCGTAGCGGGCGCCGATCGTCTGGACCTTGCCCGCGTCCTCGGCGCCGACCGCCGGCAGCGTGACGCCGCCCGGGACGACGATGCCGGGAACGTCGCGCGCGCCGGCCAGCGCCAGCAGGGTTGCCGGCAGCCCCTTGTCGCAGGTGGCGATCCCCATGACGCCCGATCGCCGCGGCAGCGATCGGATCAGCCGCCGCATCGTCATCGCCGCGTCGTTGCGGTACGGCAGGCTGTCGAACATGCCGGTCGTCCCCTGCGTGCGGCCGTCGCACGGATCGCTGACGTACGCCGCGAACGGGATGACACCCTCGGCGCGCAGCGCCTGCGCCGCCTCGCGCACGAGCAGACCGATCTCCCAGTGCCCGGTGTGGAAGCCGAGCGCGACCGGCGAGCCGTCCTCGGCGCGCAGCCCGCCCTGCGTGCTGACGATCAGGAATTGCGCGCGCCCGACCTCGGCGGGGTTCCAGCCCATCCCCGCGTCCTGCGTCATCCCGAACAGGTTGCCGCTCGGCTCCTCGAGCAGCATCTTCGCCGTGATCGGCAGCCGCCCTTCCGGCCCGGACGCCTTCGTGCGTGTCGTGGCGAGCAGCTCGCCGGTGCCGAGGATCTCCGCGAGCGAGGCGGTCGGCTGATTCACCCGGTAATGTCCTGCTGCGACCAGTTCCCGTCGATGAGCCGCCACATCTTGCCGGTCGGGTTCTTGTTGGCGAGCTCGGGCGGCAGGCGGTGGGGGCGGACGGCGTCGAAGGAGCGCAGGGCCGCGAACCGGAGCAGCGACGCCGGGATGCCGACGGCGGTGAAGCCGGGATGCCCGGTGGCGGGATACGGGCCGCCGTGGTTCATCGCCGGCGACACCGCGACGCCGGTCGGCATCTTGTCGTTCAGCAGCCGCCCAACCTTCGGCCGCAGCACGGGGCTGAGGCGCGCGTAGTCGGCGTCGTCCTTGCCGGTCGTGTCGCTGTAGACGCAGCCGGTGAGGTTGCCTTCCAGCGCGGCGGCAACCGCCACCATCTGCGCGACGTCGTCGGCGACGATCACGGTGTTGACGGTTCCGAACGCCTCGGTCTGCAGCTCGTGTGGCTTCTGCAGAAATGTCGCCGCCGAAACCTCGAGCAGCGTCGGCTGGAAGGCGGCCCGATCGCCGGCGACCGGACTGCCGCCGACCACCACGCGCGCGCCGTTGTCGGTCAGCTCCTTCAGCCCGGCCGCGATCGCGGTCGCGCCCGACGGTCCCAGCAGCGTCCCCGGCGTGCCACCCTTGAAGTGGGCCGTCAGCGACGCCACGAACTTCGCGCCCCCTTCGCCCTTCGGCACGATCGCCAGGCCGGGGCGCGTGCAGAACTGGCCCGCGCCCATCGCGCACGAATCGTAGAGCTCCTTGGCGATGGCGTCGCCGCGCTCGTCGAGCGCGCGCGGCAAAACGAACACCGGGTTGGTGCTCGACATCTCGAGGTAGATCGGCTTGCCGGCGCGATCGGCCGCTTCCTTCAGCTTCAGGCCCGCGCTCTTGCTGCCGGTGAAACCGGTGGCGGCGACCCGCGGGTCCGACACCAGCGCGTAGCCCACCTCGGGTAATGTGCGGTAGACGAGCTGCACCATCCCGGGCGGCAGCCCAGTGGCGCGCGCGGCCTCGGCCGCCAGCTCGGCGAGCAGCTTGCTGGTCCCCGGATGTCCCGTGTTCGCCTTGCCGATGACGGGATTGCCGGCGGCGATCGCGGCGACGAAGTCACCGCCCGCGACGGAGTTGAACGCGAACGGAAAGTTGTTGGGCCCGAACACGACGACCGGGCCGCCGAGCGCCGCGTAGTACGACCGCAGGTTCGCCTTGGTGTCGATCGTCGCCTGGCTCCACGACCGATCGCGCGCGGCGGCCGCGCCCTGACGGAGCTGGCCGGTCGTGCGCGGCAGCTCGACGTTGCGCAGGCGCGGCTCTCGCGCCAGGCCCGTCTCGCGCGCGGCCCGGTCGCAGAGCGCGTCGGCCGCCGCCTCGATGCGCGCCGCGTAGTCGTCGAGAAAGCGACCGATGGCGTCGACGGAGATCGTGCGCAGCGCGACGGCCGCGTCCTCGGCGGCGCGGAAGGCCGCCTCGACGTCGTCCTTCCCGGACACCGGGTACGATTCGGGGAGCGCCTTGCCCGTCGACGGATCGACGGCGTTGAAGGAACCGGCCGGCTTGCTGGGCTGCCGCCACTCGCCGGCGATCAGAACGGGCTCCGTTGCCACGGCTATTTCGCCTTTCCCGCGACCGGATTTTCCAGCGTCATGCCACCGACGGTGATCGCGACGACGTCGCCGGGCGACAGCGAGAAGTCCTGGCCGGGGACGATGCCGGTGCCCGTCGACAGGAACGTGCCCTTCGGGAAATCGAGCTCCATGAACAGGTAGCCCGCCAGCTCGTCCAGCGGGCGCTTTATCTGCGACGTGCGCGTCTCGCCGGTGAACGCCGTGCGGCCGGCGCGCGTGATCTCGAGGGCGATGGTCAGGTCCTTGAGGCGGTCGGTGTCGCCGACGTGGATCCCGGGGCCGACGGCGCACGAGCCGTTGTAAACCTTCGCCTGCGGCAGGTAGAGGGGATTGTCGCCCTCGATGTCGCGCGACGACACGTCGTTGCAAGCGGTGTGGCCGACGATCTCGCCCGCGCTGTTGATGACGATGGCCAGCTCGGGCTCCGGAACGTTCCAGGCGCTGTCGGCGCGCACGCGAATGGGGGCGTCGTGGCCGACGACGCGCCAGCCGGCCGCCTTGAAGAACAGCTCGGGCCGCTTCGCCTCGTAGACGCGCGTGTAGACGTCCTTCACCTGCGATTCTTCTTCGCGCGCGTCGCGGCTGCGCAGGTAGGTGACGCCGGCCGCCCAGACCTCCTGGGTCGGCTCCACGGGCGCAAGCAGCTTGTGGCCCGCGGCGGGTGCGCCCTTGGGGAACGCGCGCAGGAAGCCGGCGACGGACGCCTTCGGCAGCTGAAGGAGGACGTCCAGCGTGAAGGACGGGGGGAGCAGACCGCCGTCGAGCGCCCAGCGCGGGCCGC
>DATFXS010000918.1:0-2279 GCA_035315605.1 Polyangia bacterium | reverse complement strand
CGGAGGCGGTGCTCTACGCGGTGCTGGTCGACTACTTCGACGCCCACGACGTCGCGCCCAAGCCCGACTACACCAAGCTCTGGGAGCACATCCGCGAGTGCATCGACCTCGCCCACCGCGACGGATCGATCAAGGCGATCGTCAGCGTCGAGCTGCCTGAATACGTCGAGCGCGACGAGGGGCTGGCCGATACGCTGCACAAGTTCCGATCGTCGGGGAAGCGGCTGTTCCTGCTGACCAATTCGGCGTGGGATTACACCTCGCAGGTGATGAGCTACCTGCTCGACGGCGTGCGGGGCGGCTATCCGTCGTGGCGGAACTACTTCGACATCATCGTTGTCAGCGCGGCGAAGCCGGAGTTCTTCACCGACGATCACCCGTTCGTCGAGCTGGACGCGGACGGCGCGCCCGCGGCGAAGGCATCGGCGGCGTCAGACGGTCCGTTGCAGCGCGGCCGCGTCTACTCGGGCGGCAACCTCAAGGAGTTTCAGGCGCGCGCGCAGGCGCACGGCGATCGCGTGCTGTTCGTCGGCGATCACATCTACGGCGACATGCTGCGGAGCCGCAAGTCGTCCAACTGGCGCACGGCGATGGTGCTGCAGGAGCTGGAGCACGAGATCACGATGTACGACCAGCTGCGCCCCGAGCTGGCGCGCCTCGATCGTCTGGACGCCGAGCTGATCCACCTGGATTCGGAGCTGTACGAGCGGCAGGCCGCGATGCGATCTCTGCAGAAGCGCGGGGCCGACGCGGGCGGCAGCGACGGCGTCGCCGCGGCGAAGAAGGCGGTCAAGGACGCCATCGAACGGCTGCGGCGCGAGCTGCGCGAGACCGCCGCCCAGCACCGCAGTGCCGAGGCGCAGACGGACGACGCGTTCAACCGCTACTGGGGGCCGCTGTTCCGCGAGGGCTACGAGGTGAGCAAGTTCGGCGAGCAGGTCGAGGCGTACGCCTGCGTCTACACGAGCCGCGTCTCGAACTTCCGCTTCTACTCGCCGATGCAGTACTTCCGCGGCCCGCGCGACCGCATGCCGCACGAGAGATAGCGTCAGCGAAAACGCTTCAGCAGCGTGCTGGCTTCCTGAACGCGTAGAACCTTCGCCGCGCCGAAGTAGACCCCGACGCCGACCGCGATCGGCACGAACGCCTTGATCGCCGCGCCGACCGTGCCCACGGCCGGCAAGGCTTCGACCCGGGCGCTCGCCAGCCAGACCGCCCCCGCCATCACCACCGCGGCGGCGAGGATCTTGGCGAACGGCAGCAGCAGCTCGCGCGTGACGAAGCCGCCGATCTGGTGCTCGAACGCGTAGACCAGCACGCCGGCGTTCACGAGCGCGGCGATCGACGTCCCGAGCGCGAGCCCGACGTGGCCGAAACTGCGGAAGGTGAGCGCGTTCCAGATCAGGTTCGCTGCGACCGCGGACACGCTGGCGACCAGCGGCACCCGCGTCCGCCCCAGCGCGTAGAAGGCCGGGGCGACGACCTTGATCGCCGCGTACGCAACCAGGCCGACCGCGTAGCCCGACAGCGCGCGCGCGGTCTCGACGGTCGCGTGATGCGAGAACCGCCCGTGCTCGTAGATCAGGCGGACAATCGGCGCGCCGAGAAGCGCCAGCCCGACCGTCGACGGCACGGTCAGGAACAGCACCATGCGCAGGCCGCGCTGCAGGTTCGCGCGCAGGCGATCCCAGTCGCTGCCGGCGGCGTCACGCGACAGCTGCGTCAGCGTGGTCGTGCCGACCGCGACGCCGAAGACGCCGATCGGCAGCTGCATCAGCCGGAACGCGTAGGACAGCCAGGAGATCGCGCCGTCGGAGATCAGGCTGGCGAACGACGAATTGACCACGACGTTGACCTGCACCGCCGCCACGCCCAGCGTCGCCGGCGCCATCAGCGTCGCGATCCGCCGCGTCCCCGGATCGCGCAGTCTGAGATCCGGCAACAGGCGCGGCCGCCAGCCGATGCGCCAGAGCGACGGCAGCTGGATCGCGAGCTGCGCCAGGCCGCCCGCCAGGGCCAGCACCGCCCAGGCGATCACCGCGGCGTAGGGCCCCGGCCCCCACAGCCAGACCGCGACGCCGCCGATGATCGCGACCAGGTTGAACATCGACGACGCCAGCCCCGGCGCGGTGTACTTCTCCTCGGCGTTGAGCGCGCCCATCGCCGCCACCGCCAGCGAGATCGCGGGCAAAAACGGCATCATGATCTGGACCAGCGTCGCGCAGAGGGCGGCCTTGTCCGGCGAAAAACCGGTCGCGACCAGATGGACGACCGGGCCG
>DATFXS010000917.1:0-3813 GCA_035315605.1 Polyangia bacterium | reverse complement strand
CATCAAGGCGATCGATTCGATGATCCCGATCGGCCGCGGGCAGCGCGAGCTGATCATCGGCGACCGCCAGACCGGCAAGACCGCGGTGGCCGTCGACGCGATCATCAACCAGAAGGGCCAGAACATGCGCTGCTTCTACGTCGCGATCGGCCAGAAGCAGTCGACCGTCGCGGCGGTGGTCGAGAAGCTGCGCGAGACCGGCGCGATGGCCTACACCACCATCATCGCGGCGACCGCGTCGGAATCGGCGCCCCTCCAGTTCCTGGCGCCCTACACGGGCGTCACGATGGCCGAGTACTACCGCGACAGCGGGCGGCACGCGCTCATCATCTATGACGATCTGTCGAAGCAGGCGGTCGCCTACCGCCAGCTGTCGCTGCTGCTGCGCCGGCCGCCGGGCCGCGAGGCGTATCCGGGCGACGTCTTCTACCTGCACTCGCGCCTGCTGGAACGGGCCGCCAAGCTGTCCGACAAGGAAGGCGCCGGCTCGCTGACCGCCCTGCCGATCATCGAGACCCAGGCGGGCGACGTGTCGGCGTACATCCCGACCAACGTCATCTCGATCACCGACGGCCAGATCTTCCTCGAGAGCGATCTCTTCTACTCGGGCCAGCGGCCGGCCGTGAACGCCGGCATCTCGGTCAGCCGCGTCGGCGGCGCCGCGCAGATCGCGGGCATGAAGAACGTCGCCGGCAAGCTGCGCCTCGAGCTGGCGCAGTACCGCGAGCTGGCCGCGTTCGCGCAGTTCGGGTCGGACCTGGACAAGGCGACCCAGCAGCAGCTGGCGCGCGGGGCGCGCATGACCGAGCTCCTCAAACAGGGGCAGTACCAGCCGCTGCCGGTCGAGAAGCAGATCCTGATCCTGTTCGCCGTCACCAGCGGCTACGTCGACAGCCTGCCGGTCGATGCGCTGGGGCGGTACGAGCGCGATCTGTACGCGTTCGTCGACAGCCGCCACGCCGGGCTGTTCGCCGAGATCGCCACCAAGGGCACCGACAAGAAGGCCTGGAACGACCTGACCACCCGCATGAAGGCGGTGCTGACCGAGTTCGGCCGCGAGTTCGCGCCCGACGCGCAGGCGGTGGCGTGATCGCCTAGCGATGCCCTCCCTCAAGTCCATACGAACGCGGATCGCGTCGGTGAAGTCGACGCAGAAGATCACGCGCGCCATGAAGCTGGTGTCGGCGGCCCGCCTGCGCCGCGCGCAGGACGCGATCCTCGGCGCGCGCCCGTACGCCAACGCGCTGGCCGAGGCGATCGTCGAGGTGGCGCTGCGCGCCGGCGCCGACGCGCACCCGCTGCTCGAGCGGCGCGTGCCCGAACGGCTGACGATGGTGCCGCTGACGTCCGACCGCGGCCTGGCGGGTGGTTTCAACGCCAACGTGTTCCGGGCCCTGCAGCGCTTCACCGACGAGCAGAAGCGGGCCACCCCGCCCGCGCGCGAGATCGCCCTCGAGATCGTCGGCAAGAAGGGGCGCGACTTCTTCCGCCGCCGCAAGGGGACCATCGGCCACGAGCTGCCCGGCCCGACCGGCGAGACCGCCCTGAAGATCGCCCGGGAGATGGCCCACATCGTCACCCACAACTTTCAGATGGGATCGACCGACGCGGTTTACCTCGTCTACAACGAGTTCAAGTCGGCCGGCTCGCAGCGGGTGGTGGTCGAGCCGCTGCTGCCGATCACGGGCGCCAACCTGCGCGCGCCCGAGGGCGGCGCCGGCGGCGCCATCGACTTTCTCTACGAGCCGTCGAAGACGCGTTTGCTCGACGCGCTGTTGCCGATGTACGTCGAGTCGCAGATCTACCGCGGCCTGCTCGAATCGATGGCGTCCGAGTTCGGCGCGCGCATGACCGCGATGGACAACGCGACCCGCAACGCCAAAGAGATGATCTCCAATCTGAGCCTGCAGTACAACCGCGCCCGCCAGGCCGCCATCACCAAGGAGCTGATGGAGATCGTGGGCGGCGCGGAGGCCCTCAAAGGATAGGACCAGAGGAAAAGGACCATATGGAAACCCACGCCACCAGCCAAGGCAAGGTCGTTCAGGTGATCGGCCCCGTCGTCGACGTCGAGTTCTCGGGCGCGCTGCCCGAGATCAACACCGCGCTGCGGATCTCGAACCCGTCGATCAGCGACAGGCCGGGAAACCTGGTCGTCGAGGTCTCGCAGCACCTCGGCGAGAAGAACGTCCGCTGCATCGCGATGGACACGACCGACGGCCTCGTGCGCGGCATGCCCGTCGAGAACACGGGCGCGCCGATCCAGGTCCCGGTCGGCCGCGAGGTGCTGGGGCGGATCATGAACGTCGTCGGCGACCCGGTCGACGAGAAGGGCCCGATCACGGCGAAGAAGATGATGCCGATTCACCGGCCGGCCCCGAAGTTCGTCGACCAGTCGACGCGCGTCGAGATGTTCGAGACCGGGATCAAGGTCATCGACCTGCTCGCCCCGTATCGCCGCGGCGGCAAGATCGGCCTGTTCGGCGGCGCCGGCGTCGGCAAGACCGTCACGATGCTGGAGCTGATCAACAACGTCGCCAAGAAGCACGGCGGATTCTCGGTGTTCGGCGGCGTCGGCGAGCGGACGCGCGAGGGGCGCGACCTCTACAACGAGATGGCGGAGTCGAAGCTGTCCGACGGCGCCAGCGTCCTGTCGAAGACCGGCCTCGTCTACGGCCAGATGAACGAGCCGCCGGGCGCGCGCGCCCGCGTCGCGCTGTCGGCGCTCACCGTCGCCGAGCACTTCCGCGACGAGGAAGGGCAGGACGTGCTGCTCTTCATCGACAACATCTTCCGCTTCACCCAGGCGGGGTCGGAGGTGTCGGCGCTGCTCGGCCGCATCCCCAGCGCCGTCGGCTACCAGCCGACGCTGGCGACGGACATGGGCGAGCTGCAGGAGCGGATCACCTCGACGAACAAGGGGTCGATCACCTCCGTGCAGGCGATCTACGTTCCGGCCGACGACCTGACCGACCCGGCGCCGGCCACCGCGTTCGCGCACCTCGACGCGACCACGGTCCTTTCGCGCGGCATCGCCGAGCTGGGGATCTACCCGGCGGTCGATCCGCTCGACTCGACGTCGACGATCCTGTCGCCCGACGTCGTGGGCGCCGAGCACTACCAGGTGGCGCGCCAGGTCCAGAAGATCCTCCAGAAGTACAAGGAGCTGGTCGACATCATCGCGATCCTCGGCATGGACGAGCTGTCCGAGGACGACAAGCTGACCGTGCAGCGCGCCCGCAAGATCCAGAAGTTCCTGTCGCAGCCGTTCTTCGTCGCCGAGACGTTCACCGGATCGCCCGGCAAGTACGTCGAGGTCAAGGACACCGTGCGCAGCTTCAAGGAGATCGTCGACGGCAAGTGCGACGACCTGCCCGAGCAGGCGTTCTACATGCAGGGCGGTCTCGACGACGTGCGCGCCGCGGCCGAGAAGATGGCCAAGGAAGCGGCCTAGGCCGGCGATGAGGCTGTCCGTCACCACGCCGCGCGGCGCGCTGGTCGACACCGACGTCGACGAGGTGACCGCGCCCGGCGAGCTGGGCGAGTTCGGCGTGCTGCCCGGGCACGTCGCGCTGATGTCCGCGCTGAAGCCCGGCGTGCTCTGGTACAAGGCCAAGGATCACACCGGTGTGGTGGCGCTGGGGCAGGGCTACCTGCAGGTCGCGCCGCTGCCCCAGGCGGACGATCGCACCGGCCTCGGACGTGACCGCGTGCTGGTGCTCGTCGATCAGGCGCTGACCGCGGCCGACATCGACGTCGGCGCCGCCGAGAAGGAACTGGCGGCGGCCGACCGCGAGCTCGCGGCCTGGAAGG
>DATFXS010000916.1:0-2326 GCA_035315605.1 Polyangia bacterium | reverse complement strand
GGCTTCGCGACGGCGAATGCCTGCTGTACCGCGACGACGGGACGCTGTTTTCGCGGACGCACTTCGTGGCCGGCGTCCAGGACGGTCCGTTCGCGATCTACCACCGCAACGGCGACGTCGCGCGCGAGGGGCGCAGCATCGGCGGCCTCCTCGACGGAACCGTGACCGCCTACGCGTCCGACGAGCCCGGCGGCGAGGTGCTGCGCAACTGCTGTGTTCCGCCCGGCGCCGCCCGCCTGTCCCAGCGCTGGCGGGCGGGCGACTTCCTGCTGGAGGTCTTCTACGATCGCGACGGGCGCGCCATCCTGTCGGACGGACGGCTCTGTCCGGCGCGCCCGGACGGCCTTCCAGATCTGGCGCAGTTCGACGAGTCGCGGGGCGGCTGGTCGCTTCGCAGCCGCGAGCTGGATCGTTCGTGGGACGCCGACGGCCTGTTGATTGAAGAAGTCGTTCACGGGGCGGGCGGCGCGCGCACCGTTCGCCGCTTCGACGCGGACGGCCTGCTGCAGGAGAACGGCGTCAGCACCGACGGCCAACCGGGGCAGCCCGGGCAACCCGGAATCGATCGGCTCGACGGTCCGTTCTTCCGGCGGTTCCCCGCGTCCGAGCCGAGCCCTTACGCCGACGCGCGCATCCGTCAGGAACGCGGTGCGTACGCGCACGGCCAGGCGATCGGAAACTGGACGTTTCTCGACGGCGACGGAAACGCCGTGCGCACCGTCGATCGCGGCACGGCTTATCTCGGCGGCGCGGACGCGCGGCCGCTGACCCAACCGACAACAGACGACTGGTCGTCCTTGGCCCGGAGCCTCGCCAGCGACGGACACTTGCGTGAAGCTCTCGTCGCGGCGGCGCGCGGCGCGGCGGCGGGCCGCGACCGCACGGCGCTGGAACAGTTCCGGGCGGCGCACGTCGTGCCCCTGACCGCGGCACGCGAGGCGCAGTGGGGCGCGGCGCTGGCGCAGTCGACCGACGCGACCGTCCCGTCGATCCTGGACGCGCTGGTCTGCGGCGCCGACGCGGCGGCGGCATACCGCGCGCTCGCCTCCGTGCTGCCCGGGACCGAGGCGGCGGCCTCCGAGCTGGTCGAGGCGTCGCTGCTGCTCGCGCCCGAGCGGCGGATGACCCACCTGACGCGCGCGCTGCTCCGCTTTCAGCGCGGCGATCTGGCAGGGGCGCTCGCCGACGCCGACGTCGTCGCAGGCGAATCGACCGAGGCGGCCGAATCGCTGCGCTCGTACGCGGCGATCGTCTTCCGCGGATTCGACGACTGGCCGCGCCGCGAACGATTGGCGCCGGAGCCGGAGCTGGACGGCCTCGCCCTCGAGCTGACGCACGACCCGGAGATCGTGCGCCACCTGATCGCCGTGTATGCCACCCGCCTGGCCCGCGCCCGGACGGCCGTGCGCGCGCTCATCGGTCGAGGGGAATCGGCCGAGACGCCCGCGTGGTTGCCGCCGGACGTGAGCTCGTTGCTGCCGTCGGGACCGGTCGCCCTCCGGCGCGAGACCATCGCGTGCGATCCGGATCCGGACGCTCCGGCCGGTGACGGCGCGGCCGAGACGATCGACATCGACGAGGAACCGGCGACGGCCGGCGCCGGCGTTCCCGCGCTGCTGACGGCGGCGCAGGCCGACTGGGCCGCGCTCAGCTGGCTGTGCTGGGCCGTCGGTCTGGACGGCATCGGGCTGCCCGACACGATCGCGCGGCCGGCCGATCTGCCCGCGGCGATGCAGTTCTTCGTACGCCGGACGTGGCGACTCAAGGATCGGCTGACGTCGGGCAGCCTGATCTCGCGGTCGCAGGGCGTGCCGGGCTTCGAATGGCAGGGCGTCGACATCGATGCGCTGCCCCGGCACCTCGTCGAGATGGCCGCCGCCCAGTACGTCGCCGTTCGCTCGATGTTCATCTGGCTGGCGAGCCCGGACGCCCTGTCGCCGTTTCAGGACGACATCCAAGGCGCGTAAGAGACGCGTAAGACCGCAAATCGGCGAGCCGCGATACGAACCGTGATACTCTAAAGTCCTGCGCGTCATGCTGCCGACGCGCGGGAGGTCGCTTATCAAACGCTTGAATTTGCCGTGCCGGGCGCTCGTCGCCGGGTTCTTGACGCTGACCGCGGGCTTCTACCTGGCGTCGTGCCAGGGGGCGGACGAATATTTCCGCGACGGCGGCCTGCACACGGGCGGCACCGGTAACACCGTCGGGGTCGCGGGCGCCGCCGGGACCGTCGGTCCGGGAGTCGCCGGCACCGGCGGCGGTCCGGTCGGCACGGGCGGGAGCAGCGCCGGCAACGGCGTGGCGGGCTCGGGCTCGGGAGGTTCCA
>DATFXS010000915.1:0-9961 GCA_035315605.1 Polyangia bacterium | reverse complement strand
GTCGCCGCCGGGCGACGACGTCGTGGTGCGGGTCGCGCCCGCCGGCCGGCAGATCCGCTTCGAGATCAACGACCACGGCGCGGGGATGCCCGCGGAGGTTCTCGCGCGCGTCGGCGAGCCCTTCTTCACCACCAAGCCGGCGGGGCGGGGGATGGGCCTGGGCGTCTTCCTGGCGCGCGCGGTGGCCGATCGGCTGGGCGGCGAGGTGACCATCACGTCGGCGCCCGGGACCGGCACGTCGGTGGTCTTCGCGCTGCCGCTGGATCGTCCCGCGCCCGCCCCCGCGCCCGAGGCCGAGCGGTCATGACGACCGCGGCGCCGATGCTGCTCGTCGACGACGACGAGGTGTTTCGTGAGCGGCTCGCGAGCGCGCTCCGACAGCGCGGGCAAGAGGTCGTGACCGCCAGTGACGGCGAGCAGGCCGTACGCGTCGCCGGGCGTGGCAAGCTGGCGTCGGCCGTGGTCGATCTGCGGATGCCGGGCATGTCCGGGACGGATCTGGTGCCACACCTGCTGCGCCTGCAGCCGGACCTTCGCGTGGTCGTGCTGACCGGCTACGGCAGCATCGCGTCAGCGGTCGAGGCGATGCGCCTCGGCGCGCACAACTACGTCAGCAAGCCGGCGGACGCGGACGACGTGCTGGCGGCGGTGACGGGAGACGCCCGCCCGGTCCCGCCCGCCGCCGCGCCGCCCCCGACGCTGGCGCGCGCCGAGTGGGAGCACATCCAGCGCATTCTCGGCGACACGGGCGGCAACGTCTCGGAGACGGCGCGGCGCCTCGGCATCACGCGCCGTACGCTGCAGCTGAAACTGAAGAAATATCCGCCGCGAATCTGACCGCGCGGCGTAAGCCACGTGTGTACAGTCGCGTGTAGATAATATGGATTGTCCGAACGGTACGCGTGGTCGATCCTGAAGTCGTGAACGCATCGCGCTTCGCTCTCGCGTTGCTGGCGGTCGGTTGCGGCGCGCGGCCGCTCGCGCCGAGCTCTGGCGGCGGAACCGCCGGGGATGGCGCGCCGCCGACGGCCGGCGGCGCCGGCGCTGGCGGAGGGCCGGGCGGGAGCCAAGCGGGCGGGGCGCCCGAGACCGGGTGCGCCTGGGTCCAGGCATCCGACTGTCCCGGCGCGGAGACGGGGACGCTGTCCGGCCTGCAGATCGCCGATCGCGGGGCAGACGGGACGGTCTCTGCGGGCGAGGCGGCGACGGTCTCGGTGACGCTCACGGCGGGCGACCAGGGCTTTTCGTATCCCAGCATCGGCCTGACGGACGACAACCCGCTGGTGACGATCTCGCCGTCACTGCCCCTGCCCACCGTCTATGCGCTCAGCCCACACGCACAGCTCGAGGGGACGTTCGATGTCCTGGTCGACCCTTCGGTCGCGCCGGGCACGGTCGTCCACTTCACGGCGTGCCCGGCCATCCTCGATCGCTTCTGCGGCAACGGCGCGCGATTCGCCTTCGACGTGATGGTCGGTCAGCCCATGACGCCGGCCTGGACCGTCACGACGGGACCGCCCCAGCAATTCCCGCCTTGCGGCTCGTTGGCCGCCGATGCGGGCGGTGTCTGCCGGGGGGTCGGCCAGGTCGCGCTGTCGAATCCGCGCGCGGTGTTTTCGCACAGCAGCACCACGCTGCTGGTCGGCACCAGCGTTTGGCTGACGAACGGCGGCTCGAGCTCGCAGACGCTCTGCGTTCGCGCCGCGTTCGGTGATCGGCCGTCGTACGTCACGCAGCAGGACGTCGACCCCGGCAAGAGCGCGGACGTCGAGCTGACGGCGATCGATCTCGGCTGGACGCCGCCGAGCGGAACGCCGCTGCATCTGGCCGTGTGGACCGGCGGCGTGCAGGCCAACTGCCCGAACGCCGGTCGGATCGACTTCGACACGATCGCGCCGTAGCCGCCGGTCAGGGCGACGTGGGCGGCGTGCAGTGGGCGTTGCTGACGGCGGGCGCTGTGTTGTTGCGGTACATGATCGGCGTGACCACGCACCAGAGCGGCGCGCTGGTCGTCGAATCGACGTGCGGCGTCGCGGTCGCCATCGTCCAGTCGAGCGCCGCGGCGCCGCCCAGCTCGTAGCGGGCGACCTGCTCCGGGATCGACGGATCGAGATCGCCCGACGCGACGAGGTCGGCCAGGACGTCGTCGCCGATCGCCTGCAGGTGCACCTTGACCGTCATGTGATCGGGCGCGGTCGGCAACGACCCGGTGGTCGGATAGACCTTTTTCGGGTGCGATCGGTTGAACGACGTCGGGTCGTTGATGTTCTGCATGACCGATCCGGGAACCGCGTTGCCGACAACGGTCGTCGGCTCCCAGAACATCCGGACCTCCTGGGTCCCGTCGAAGAGACAGTCACGCATCAACCACAGATCGGGATCGGCGGAATCTTCCAGGGGGAACGCGCTCTGTGTGCCGCTCGAATAGATGACGTTGCCGCCCGAATAGGCGGTGAGCTCGATCCAGGCGCGCCGATCCTGGGACGCGCCGCTCGGGAAAGAGTGGCCGGCGGTGACGTTCTCGAGCGTCAGCTCCACCTGGTTGGTCAGCACGTTGAGGCACAGGGTCGGCTGGATCACCTGATCGAGCAGCGCCTGCGCCGCCGCCTTCTGCGAATCCGCGTTGGGGAACGACGTCATCGCCAGATCGACGGCCGGGAAGTTGTGCGCGTGCAGCGTGCGCACGTTGGTGGTGACCGAGGACGCGGCCCCCTGGGATGCCTTCATGTGGCAGTCGGCGCAGCCCTGTCCGTTCGGCAGCGCCGCGAACAGCGTCCCTTGCCATTCCTCGAAGGTGCGCTCGACGTGCGCGCCCTTGAGGTTCTGGATGTCGTGGCAGCTGCCGCACATCGACGCCGACTCCAGCGTCGTGCCGTCCAGCATGCGGCTGTAGATCGCCTTGTGGGGCGTGCCCGGCGCCGCCCGGTCGAACGGGCCGTAGAGCTTGTTGTCCTGCGCCAGCGTCAGCGGGTTGTTGTGCGATCCCTCGACCGATTCGGCCGCGTGGCAGAAGTAGCAGGTGACGTTCTTCGTCTTGGCGGGCAGCGAATCCAGGTTCAGGCCGTCGGGCGTCATGCCGAGTTGCACCGCCATCGGCGCGTGGCATTTCACGCAGAAGGTGCCGAGCATGCCGTCCGTCTCGCGCTGGCCGCGCTGGTTCATGGCGCGGAAGACCGGATCCTCGGACGCGTAGGCGTGCATGCTGCCCGACCAGTCGTCGTACTGGGTCGGGTGGCAGGTCTTGCACGCCTCGGGGTCCATCAGCGCCTCGCGGTCGAGCAACATCGAGCCCTGGCCGCTGCCGCAGGCGCCCTGGGTGAGCGCGACCAGCGGCACGAGCAGCGACAGCCCGGCGAGCGGCGGCAGACGCGCAACCATCATCCAGCCCTTAGTATATGTCCGCGGAACGGCCGAATGTGGGGACCGGGCCAGTCTTCAGAGATCAGGCGTGTTTCCGTCTGAATCGCCTCCGTCCGGACCCCCATCGGATGGCGCCGCGTCCAACACCGTGCCGGCGTCCGGCGTCCCGCAGGCGAACCACGCGAGGAGGACCTGACGTTGGTCTTCGGTGAGGGCCCGCGGGGCGTTCGCGGGCGGCATCACGCAGCCGAGGACCTGCGAGAAAGCGGTGACCTTCACCCTCGGGCTGGTGATCTCCGCATAGCTCGTCAAAGGCACGTTCGCCTCGACGCCGCCGGGGGCGTGGCAGTTGTCACAAACGGTCTGGAAGATGGGAAGGACCTCGGTTTCGAAATCGGGCACCACCGCAGGGCAGGTCGGCGTTGTCTGGTTGGGGCAGTTCACCGCGCCGGGGCCACAGGCGAAGTCCGCCGACAACAGCGCGAGCGTCAAGAAGGCGGACGCGACGGGCAGATAGATCCGGGGGGACATCGCCTCCTATATCTAGTCGATCCCACCGTCGCCATTCGGGTTCGGCACGCGCACGAAGAAGGCGGCGTGGCCGTGCGGCGAGTCCGCGGGCGCGTCGTCACAGTCCTCGTAGAAGTGGAAGCGGACGGTCCAGTCGCCGGGCGTGTCGAACTTGATCGGCCCGACCTTGTAGGTGCCGGGCGGCGATTCGGACGCCTGGGGCGGAGGCGGCGCCGGATGCGTGTCGGTCAGAAAGACCTCGGCGCGGATGCCGGCGCCGGTCGCGGTCGTCATGTCGGCCAGCTTCGTCAGCATCACGGTGAAGGTCACGCTCGTGTTTTCCCGGACGGGCGTCGACGTCCAGCTGACGTGGTACTTGCAGTCGTCGTCATCGCCGTCGGAGTTGTACAGCGTCGCACCGTAATCGATCGGGGGCGCGCCGCCGTCGGGAACCGCGCCGCCCATCATGCAGGCGCCGACCGTCGTGGCCATGCCGGTGCAGTGCGTGTCCAGAGCGCCCATGACCGGGCCGCCGACGGGCCCGCTGGGACCGGTGCTGCTGCTGCAACTCGCACCGATCAATCCCGCGAACGGGATCGCGATCAGAACCGACCATCTGGATGCATTCGCGGTGCGCATTGGGGACACGCTAATCCCGCCTGCCGCCATCGGCGCTGTGAAATATTTTCGCAGGCGCCTGCATAAATTCTTCGCACGCACCGACGGTGGCGAGCGGTTACTTCCGGCGCCTGCGCGTGCTCTTGGAACGCGTCTCGCCGCCGCCGCCCATCGGATCGAGATCGTCGAACGTCTCGACGGCCTCGCGCTTGTACAGGTCGGCTTCGCGCGCGAAGAAGTCCGCCTCGACGGCGTCGAACGCCGCGGCCGGCGTCACGCGCGCCGGGATCGGCGTCTTCTGCCGGGCCGGCGGCAGCAGCGGCGACGGCGTCGGCGTCCTGCGTCGCGCGGGCGGCTCCGAAATCGCCGCCGGCACCTCGGGCGCGCGGACCGGCGGCAACTCGAGGGGCGTGCCGTCGGTGTCCAGCTTCACCTGCACCGTCGGCTCGAGTCCGATCGTCGCCTGGGCGTCGGGCGGCGGGCTGTGCTTGACCGGCGGGATCTCGCCCGAGACGGCATCGATTTCGCCCTTTGCCGTCAGCACGTCCCCCGAAGGAACCTTCTTGTGCGTGAGCGGGATCGGCGCGGGCGCGGGCGCAGGCGCCGTCGGCAAAGGCGTGGGCAACGGCGTCGGACCGGGCGTCGCGAACGGCTTGACGGGCCGGCTCTGCTGCTTGCGCCGGTCGCCGCCCGTTCCGGGCTGGTCGTGCGACTGCGGCCCGAACGGCATCAGCGGGCGGCTCGGGCTGCGGCGATCGCCGACCACGCCGCGCTGGTCGGGCACCATCGCCCACTGTCCCAGCATCGACTGCGGCCCGGTGCTCCGGGTGCCGTTCAGCGGCGCGACCGGCCGCGAGATCCGCTGCTGCGGTCCGGAGGGGCGCCGCGCCGGCCGCGTGGTCAGCACGCCGCCCTCGACGAGGCGGCGAATGATCCGGATCGTGTCGAAGATCCGGAACGGACTCTCCTCGACGACGTCGGCGAGGCCGCGCCGGCCGTCGAACAGGCGCAGCAGCGGCACCATCTGGTTCGGCTGCATCCCGGCGATCGCCGGACGCGGCTCGTCGGCCGGACGGTAGACCGTGCTCGGCGGACCCAGATCGCGCGCCGCGTGGGCGAAGTCGCGCATGAACCGCTCGCACTCGTCGAGGACCTCCTGCGACGACAGCGGAAACTGGTTGGGCTTCGCCACGGGACTGCCGGCGATCGAGACGCGCGCCTCTTCCCACAGCAGCATGTGGTGCAGCGCGGGCAGGTTCTGCAGCGACCGGACATTCGCCGAGGTGACCTTGCCGTCCTTGAACCGGATCTCGGCGCGCTGCGAGCCGCGGGCCAGGCGCAGCACGCACGATCGCCCGGTCGCCGCCATCGCGCGCAGCAGATAGAAGAGGCCGTGGTACTCGGACAGGAGGCCCTCGCCGTCATCGCCGTACGAGCAGAGCTTGGCGACGTTGACCACGTCGCGGATGTAGGTCGGGGTTCGCAGGAAATCGGCGGCGCCGGCGGCGCGCGCGGTCGTCTGGAATGCCGCATCGCCGAGGGCGAGGATCGGCATCGCGCGGTGGACGCCGTGCAGCGCCGCGATCACCTCCAGCGCAGGTTGCGCCGGCTCGCGCACCATGACCGCCGCCAGGCCGGGGCTGCCGGTCCGGGACAGCTGCACCGCACGGCTGAGATCGGAGGTGCGGGTGACCTTGCACCCCTCCCGTTCGAAGCCGTACGTCAGCGTTTCGAGCCCATGCAGATCGGCATCGACGATGAGAAGGCTGGACGGCTGGGTCATTTAAACGCCGGGGGAAGCGCGAGCCAGTATACGGCTGGAACGCGCGAAACGCCCAAATCTAAAGGGTTCGCGCGTTTGGGAATGGTTAGCTCGGCCTCCGTCAGAAAAAGTGGTTCGAGGGGTGTAGAAAGGCTCGCACATTGACGATGCCCGACCCGGCCATTAGCCTTCGCGGCCCGTGTCGCTCACCGTCGACGATCTGATCGGCTACTTCCGCGCCGGCGCGAAGCCCCGTTCGGATTTCCGGATCGGCATCGAGCAGGAGAAGATCGGTGCGCGGCCGAGCGGGGCCCCGGTCTGTTATCAGGGACCGGACGGGATCGCCGAGATTCTTTCGCGGCTGGAAGCGCGCGGATTCGCCGCCACGCGCGAAAATGGACAGATCATCGCGCTCGAGCGCGCCCGCGAGCGGATCACCGTCGAGCCCGGCGGCCAGCTGGAGCTGTCGGGCGCCGCGCGGCAGACGGCGGCGGCATGCCGGGACGCGTTGGTCGCGCACGTGCGCGAGGTGACCGACCTCGCGAGGCCCCTCGGTATCCGTTTCCTCGGGGTGGGGGGGAGGCCGTTCGGCAAGCTGGACGAGGTCGACTGGTTGCCGAAGGCCCGCTACGCCGTGATGCGGGACTACTTCCCGCGCCACGGGCAGTCGTCGCGGCTCGCCCATCACATGATGAAGATGACCGCGACCGTCCAGGCGAACTTCGACTACGAGAGCGAGGCCGACGCGGTCGACAAGATCCGGACCGCCTACGGCCTCTGCTCCATCGTGACGGCGCTGTTCGCGGCGTCGCCGCTGGCCGACGGCCGGCCCAGCGGCGACAAGAGCGTGCGCGCGGCGATCTGGCTGGAGACCGATGAGGATCGCTGCGGCCTGCTGCCCTTCGTGTTCGCCCCGGGGTTCTCTTTCCGCGACTACGTCGAGTGGGCGCTCGACATTCCGATGTTCTTCGTGGTCCGCGATGGAAACTACCGTCCCGTCGATGCGCTGACGTTCCGCCGGTTCATGGCCGAGGGCTTCGCGGGCGAGACGGCGACGCTGCGCGACTGGGAGATCCACCTGTCGACGCTGTTCCCCGAGGTGCGGCTCAAGCGTTACATCGAGCTGCGGGGCGCCGACGCCGGGCCGATGCCGATGGCGGTCGCGCTGGGCGCGTTGTGGCGCGGGCTGCTGGATGATGGCGACGCGCGCACGGCGGCCTGGGAGATGGTGGCCGGCCGTCCCTTCACCGAGCGCGAGACGTTGCGCCGGGAGGTGCCGCGGGCGGCGCTGCAAGCCCGGTTCGGCGGCCGTCCGCTGCAGGAGCTGGCGCTGGAGCTGATCCGGATCGCCGACGCCGGGCTGGCGCGGCTGCCGGGCGGCCCGGACGATCGGCGGCTGCTCGCGCCGCTCTGGGCCTATGCGACCGACGGACGGACGCCGGCCGACGACATGCTGGATGACTTCCAGGCCGCGAAGGGCGATCCGGCGAAGCTGGTCGCGAAGTGGGAGCTGAAGCCGTAGGCCCGGATCAGATCGTTTCGGTCTTCGGGGATTTGTCGGTGGGCGCGGTGGGCGCGGTCGGCGCGCCGACGCGCAGGTAGCGCGACGCCATGTCGAACTCGAAGAACGAGAACATGCGGGTGTCGATCACCTTCTGCCAGAGCTGGTGCGCGTCGTCCGACTTGCCGTCCGCCAGCCGGCGCATCCCTTCGTAGAAGTAGATCTCGGCGCGCTTTCCGGTGGTGTCTGCCGCGGCCAGAGCCTGTTCGTAGGTCATGAGGCCGACGGCGTAGTGCGCGAGCACCCGGTACCAGGAAGCGCCGCGACGCGGCCGCAGATCGCCGTGCCGGCGATCCAGCGTGCGCAGGTACCCGTCCGCCTTCGCGTCGGGCACCTTGGTTGTCCGCCGCGACAGGTCCAGCACCCACAGCGACGTGTAGACCTTCACGTATTCGGAGACGGCGCGTCCGGGCCGCGACAGCGCGCGGTGGTAGACGCTGATGGCGGCGTCGGTCTCGCCCTGTTGCACGAGGAACGCCACCACGTCGATGTAGGTCTGGTCGCGATCGCCGTCCTCCTCGATCGCCTCGTCGAACTTCTGCAGCCCTTCGCTGCGGCGCCCGAGCAGGTAGAGCAGCCGGCCCACCTCCACCGCCGCCTCCGCCGAATCGCCGAGGCTCTTGCGGCGCAGGTGCTCGATCATCAGCCGCTCCCAGCCGATGAGGGCGCTGCGCCACGATGCCTCCGCGCTGGTGTGATCGCCGACGGCCTCGTTGCAGTCACCGAGCAGCCGCTCGAGGCGCGAGCGCCCCTCGACTGAACCGATCGTGTCCCGGGACGCGTCTTGCTGCGCGTGCAGCGCATCCAGCCCCTCGCGCACGATCTGGATGGCCCGCCGCGGATCGCCGCGCTTGAGCGCGAGGTTCGCCAGCTCCACCGTCACCTCGGCGGTCGGCTCGCCCTCGTCGCGCGCGCGCAGGAAAAGCGGCTCGGCGCGATCGATCTGCCCGGTGTTGACGTAGCTGCGCGCCAGCTCGAAGTCGATGTCCGCCGCCTTGACCTTCATGTCCGTGCTGGCGAACCGCTGGCGCGTTTCGGCGAACCGCTGCTTGAGCGCGTCGGCCTCGGCGAACGCCGGCGCGTCGCGCTCTGGGTCCAGGCGCAGTCGCAGGCGCAGGAAGTAGAGCTCGATCAGCTCCGCCGACACGCGGCCGGTCAGCTCGGCCGCCGCGGGCGTCCGCTCGAGGATCAGCTGCGCCTCCTCGAGGCGCCGGATGGCCAGAAAATACGACGACAGCAAGCGGGAGACGTGCCCCGACAGCACCAGCAGCTCCGGATCGTCGGGCCGCCGGGCGATGCCGGCCTCCAGCACGCGGAGCGCGATGATCGGGTCGGGCGCCTCGCTGGCGGTTCCGCCCAGATAGTCGATGCGCGGCAGGAACCGGCGCGCCAGCGCCAGGAAGTCACCGGCGGCGGCGTCTGGCTTGGCGGCGGCGACCAGCAGGCCGCGCAGCTCAGGATCGTCGCCCGTCTGACCGGCCAGCACGGCGGTGCGCCGCGCCGCCTCGCCAATCAGCCCGGCCCGCAGGTAGATCCCGGCCATGCTGACCACCGCGCGCTGGATCTCGTCGCCGTGCGCCAGCAGCAGCTCGCCGAGCGCGCGGCGCGCGGATTCGCCGCCGCCCGGCCGGCGCATGCCGGAGACAACGCGCTGTTGCCGATCCAGGTAGAGCGCGTCCAGGCGCGTGACCACGGCCGGCGCGGGCCAGTCGCCCAGCGCCCCTTCGAGGACGTCGATCGAGCTCGAGCTCTTGCGCGGGCCGCGCTCGCTGACGGCGTTCGCTTCCTCCGACCAGCCGACGACCTGATCGAGGCGATCGCGCCAGTCGCGAACGTCCGGCGCCAGCGTCGTCAGCGCGGCGAGCGCGAGCGTCACCTGTTCGGCGCCGCCCCGGGGCGAGAACAACGCCACGACCAGCTCGGCGGCCGGCCGCAGCAGGCGCTGCTCGGACTCCGGAATGCGCGGCGGCGAGCTCCAGAGCTCGGCAGGGTCGTACAGCGCCAGCGCCTCGCGAAACGACTCGAAGATCGTGTCGTAGACGTCGTCGTTCTCGAGATCGCGGACCTCGGCGCGCAGCTTGGTGGGATTCAGGGCCAGCACCGGGTCCAGCAGGTAGTTGAGCAGCTTGGCGCGCAGCGCCGGCCGCTCG
>DATFXS010000914.1:0-2278 GCA_035315605.1 Polyangia bacterium | reverse complement strand
CGGAACGTCTGGTTGGCGACCGCGGAGATCGCGGCCGGCTTCGCGACCGGCGCGGCTGAGTAGTAGAGGCCTGCGGTCGTGCGATCGCTGAACTGCGCCTGCGTCAGCAGGTTGTAGTGGATCTGCATGACGATCTGGGTGCCGGCCGGAAGGTGAATGCCCGTCGGCGGCGGGAACATCGACGCGCCCGATCCCGGAACCCAGCCGCCGATCGTCTGGGCGGCCGTGACGCCGCTGCCGCCGAAGCAGGTCCAGCCCAGCCCCGGTTCGGCGTCGTCGGCGGCTTGCGCGGCGGCCACGTTGGCGGCCGGGACCGCGAACAGCAGCACGTGGTGAACGCTGGTCGGCGTACCGGGATGAACGTCGAAGCCGATCATGTCCTGGGCGGCCGCCAGCCCGGGGTCGATGAGGAAGCAGTGGTAGTCGTCGGTGAGCGCCGTGTTGGGTTGATAGGCGGCGCCCGGGTCGAGCACGGCGCTCGGCGTTCCGAGGCCGCCGCCCGTCCCCGCGTCGGGCGCGGGCGGCGCGTCCGCCGGATTGCCCGCCGGCGCGCCCGCCGCCGACCACGCCGCGAACGTGGCGATCTCGTCGGTCGAGAGGCTGCGCACGCCGCGAAAGTCGCCGCAGCCGGCCGCCGGCTTCCAGGGCGGCATCAGAAGCGCGGCGGTCTGCACCGCCATCATCGCCGCGTACCCCTTGGTGCCGTCGTAACTCGTCAAAGGGAACGGCGCGATGCCGTCCGTGTTGTGACAGCTCGTGCAGTGCGCCTCGAGGATCGGCTGGACGTCCTTGTAGTAGGTGACGCCGCCCGATCCGCCTCCGCCTCCGCTTCCGCCACCGGCTCCCGCTCCGCCTATGCCGCCGCCGCCGGTCGGCGAACCCGGCGACGCGCCGCCGCAGCCCGCGACCGCGGTGGCGAGCAGCGCCAGCGGCAGGATCGGTCTGAAGATCGCGCTCATGATCGTCGCACCCGATCCTGACCCCGCAGGCCGGGATTTCGCAAACGATCAATCGACGGTGATCGGGGCCACGGTCGTGGTCCCGGCGCCGTAAAAGGCGAGATCGGCGGGCGCATTCGGTATCGATATCGGCGTTCCGGCGCCGGTCATGAGGTCGATCTGGATCAGGGTCCCGGCCAGGGTGAAGCCATAGGCGATGCCGCCCCAGTAGCCGAGGCCGAGCACGTCGTTGGAGCCGGTCGCGCCGATGACGCGTTTGAGAGCGCCGGTCTTGGGGTCGACCTCGACGATCCGGTCGCCGCTGCCACCGCCCGGGTTGCCGCTCTGCGCCTTGACGGTCAGGTAGGTGCCGCCGTTCTCGATCGAGACGACGTCGCCGCTGGAAAACCAGGTGACGCCGCCGCTCGCGGCGTCGTTCAGGAGGCCAATCTGCGTCAGCGCGCCGGTCGCGGGATCGACGCTCACGTACTTGTCGTCGGCGTAGCCGACAAGCGCCTCGGCGTTCGCGACCAGCGTCCCCTCGGGGACGTAGGTCAACGATGTGACCAGGTCGGCGCCGCGGGTCAGCACCGTGCAGTGCGCGTTGGTCGGATCGATCGAGACCAGCGCGCCGCCCAGCGCGTTGTTGAACGAGATCGCGGCCGAGCCCGTCATCTTGCCGGTGCGGTCGACGGCGATGTCGACCATCGAGCTGACCGCCCCCGACGAGACGCAGTCGAACGCGCCCACCATCGTCACCTGCTTGGAGATCGGTTCCAGCAGCCAGAGCGTCGAATCGCTGTGGGCGTAGACCTTGCCGGGCGCGGGCGGCGGCCGGTCGCTCGTCGAGAAATCGAACGAGGGACCGTCGGTTGGGCGCGGCGCCGCGTCCTGGGCCGCATCGACCGGCGCGGCACCGCCGCCGCCCCCGCCGCCCCCGTCATTCGACGACTGCGGCTTGACGGTCGCGCAGCCGAAGAGGCCAAGCGCGGATGCGAGCGCGAGCGCCCGCGGCTGCATCGACGGGAGCACGGGCGGAGCATTGTTCCGGACGCGAATTCGCGCAAGCGCGCAACGATTCCGGAATGCCGGCCGCGCTAGCTACTTGAAGCTGACGGTGATCCCGGTCGGCGTCACGCGGAGGACCTGCTTCTTGTCCGCCTTCGTCGAGGCGGGGGCGGGCGGCGCGGCGCTGCCGGGCGCCCACTGCACGGACGATCCGGGCGTGATCTCCGGCCGCCCGCTGAACATCATCCCCACGCCCACGGCGGTCGCCGCCGCGCCGATGCCGAGCGTCGCGTAGTAGCCGGGGAAGCTCTTGCCGTTGAGACCGAGACCCA
>DATFXS010000913.1:0-12703 GCA_035315605.1 Polyangia bacterium | reverse complement strand
GCCGACTTCTTCGATTACTCGGCGATCGAGCCGTCCCTGCGCGACCTCGACGCCTGCTTCTTCTGCCTGGGCGTTTCGTCGGTCGGAATGAAAGAGGAAGACTACCGGCACACGACGTACGACCTGACGATGGCGGCGGCGCGGACGCTGCACCGGCTGAACCCCGCGCTGGCCTTCATCTATGTGTCGGGCGCCGGCACCGACAGCACGGAGGCCGGGCGTTCGATGTGGGCGCGCGTGAAGGGCAAGACGGAGAACGATCTGGCGAAGCTGTTCACGCGGGCCTACGCGTTCCGGCCCGGTTACATCCACCCGGTGAAGGGCGTGACGTCGAAGACCGGATGGGTTCGCGCCGCGATCACGGTGCTTCGGCCGGTCGGGTTCGTGCTCAAGCAGCTCCCCGGCGTCGGGACGAGCAGCGACGTGCTCGGGCGCGCGATGATCGCCGCGGTCCGCGGCGGCGCGCCGTCGCACGCGGTCGAGATCCGCGAGATCAACACGCTCGGCCGTCGTTAGCGGCGCGTCGGCGTCGCGTCGCCTCAGCTCGCCCTGTCGGTCGGCATCCCTACGTTGTCCCCAGGAGAAGGAGGGGTGACACATGAGCTCGACCAAGCTGAACCGGTTCATTGGACTCGCCCTCGGGTTCGCGGGCGTGAGCGGCTTCGCATTCCGATCTGTCGCGCTCGCCAACGACGTGGATACGAAGTTCCAGGAGATGGACACGAATGGCGACGGCAAGATCTCGCCCGACGAACACGCCGCGCATGCCTCGCGCATGTTCGCGAGGATGGACGCCAACGCCGACGGGAAGGTGACCGCCGCCGAGATGACCGCCGGCCACGAGAAGGCCATGGGCAAGAAGGCGGAGAAGGGAGAGCTGAGCTCCACCGAGAAGATCAAGATGTTCGACACCAACGGGGACGGCGTCTTGACCGCGGACGAGCACGCGGCGGCCGCGCGGACGATGTTCGAGAAGATGGACACCGACCACGACGGCTACCTGACGAAGGCGGAGCTGAAAGCAGGCCACGAGAAGTTCATGCACAAGACGTCGTCGAAGTGACGACGCCGGCTGGCCCGGCGGCTCGCTCGATTCTACGAATCGCATATCCGATCGACTGGACGCCGGTGGCGCCGTCGTAAACGTCTGATTTCGCTGACGCGCGTCGGGGCACGTCGTCTGCATCGGTCGGCCGCGTGCTTCGCGGCGTCGCTCACGCTTCCCTGCTGTTCGCTGTCGCGCACACGCCGGGCGGACCGCGCGTCTACCACGCGGTGACGCGCGGACTCCTGCGCTCCCAGCGGCGCGTCATCCGAAAGCTCCAGCGCGTCTGGCCTGGCTATGCGCAGATCTGGAGTACACGCTGCGGCCTGGATCTGGAGGGCCGCACGATCTGGGTGCACGAGCCAGGCGCGATCCCCTTCGCGCCGCTGGCGTCGTACCTGCTGAGCGGCCGCGGCGGCGTGCTGACCTCGACGGGTGATCGCCCTTCGGATCGCTATGTGGCGCCGTCGGTGCGCGCGGTCCTCGAGGCGGAGCTCGGCGCGGGCAACGCCGCGGCCGCGCCGCGCCGCGCGCAGGTCGCGGATCTCGTCGGCGGTGACGTCGGGCGGCTGCTGGCCGTCACCGGCACGCAGATCGCGACCAGCGTCGATCCCGCCGCGCTGCCGCTCGGCAGCCGCTCGGCCGATCTCTGTCATTCGGGCGGGGCGCTGGAGCATTACCGCGCGGACGTGCTGGCCGACTTCCTGCGCGAGTCGTTCCGCATCCTGCGCCCGGGCGGCGTCGCTTCGCACGTCTACGACCACCGCGATCACCTGCGTCACGTCGACGGCCGCTGGCCGTTCCTGTTGCACATGGCGTTGCCCGACCCCGTCTACCGGATCGCGTTCGGTCATCGGCTGCTGTTTCACAACCGCCTGACGCCCGCGGAGGTGACCTCGCTGTTCGAGGCGGCGGGCTTCGAGCGGATCGCGATCCGGCGCTTCGTTCTTCCCGACAAGCGCTACGTCGACAGCGGCGCCGACCAGGCGGGGCAGGCCGGCGTGCCGGCCTGGCTGCGGAGCGGGCGCCTGGCCGCGCTCTCGCAAGAAGACCGGCACACCGCCGCGGTTCATTACCTCTATCGCAAGCCGGTGCACGCGTGACCCCGGAACGCGGAGCGGCCCGCGCGGTCGACCGGCTCGGCGCCGGCGCGCTGCTCGTGATCGCGGGCCCGATCCTGGCGATCGCGGCGCTCCTGATCCGGATCATCGACGGCGCCCCCGTGCTGTTCCGCCAGCCGCGCCTCGGTCGCGGCCGGCGCCCGTTCCAGATCATCAAGCTGCGGACGATGGCGAAAGGGCGGGTGACCGCGCTCGGCGGCGTGCTGCGCGACCTCGGCATCGACGAGCTGCCGCAGCTTGTGAACGTGCTGCGCGGCGAGATGGCGCTGGTCGGACCGCGCGCCCTGACGGACGACGACGTCCGGCGTCTCGGGTGGGACGCGGCGGCGTTCGATCTGCGCTGGGCGGTGCCGCCCGGCATCACCGGGCCGGCGCAGATCGCCCCCGTTCGCCGCTGTCACCCGCGCACCACCTGGCGCCTCGACCGGCGTTACGTGCTCCGGCGCAGCGCGTGCGGCGATGCAGCCCTGCTGGCTGCGTCGGTCCTGGTGCCGCTCCTGGGAAAGCGGCGCGCCCGGCGGGCGACGCGGAGGCTCGCGTGGGGGCGGACATGAAGGTCCTCGTCGTCGGCGCCGGCAACATCGGCACCACACTGGCGAACGTCCTGCTCGCGCACCGGCGCGTGCTCGGGCTGGACCAGGTGCTCGTGCAGAAAGTGCGCGAGCCGGCGCCGTTCGACGCGCCCGATCTGGACGAGCTCGAGCGGCGCGGCGCGCGCGTCGTCCGCGCGACCACGCCCGGCGCGGTCGCCGATCTGTTCGGGTCAGTCGGCTACGTGTTCGATTGCCGCAAGGACGGCGCCGCGGTTCGCGACCGCGGCCGCTACCTTGATCTGGCAAGCGTGCGGGCGGCGTCGGCGCAGGGGAGCGAGGCCGGCTTCGGCGTGCCGTTCGTGGGCGGCGTCAACCCGGGCGCCGTCATCGGCGCGCGGCTGGTCCAGATCGCGTCGTGCAACACGCACGCGACCGCGACGTTGCTGACCGCGCTGGGCGGGCCCGATCTCGCCCAGCTGGAGGAAGCCGATCTGGTCTGCGTGCGCCGGTGCGAGGACCTGGGCGGGCGCGAGCGGCTGGTCGGCGCCAGCGTGGTCAGCCGACATCGCGACGCCGACCACGGCACGCACCACGCGGCGGATGCGGCGCGCGTCTTCGCGACGCTTGGTCTGGCGCCGGGCGTGACCAGCTCCGACGTCACGACGCCCAGCCAGTTGATGCACGCCGTCCGCTTCAACGTCCGCCTGCGGACCGCGCGCCCGGCGGCGGAGATCGCCGCCGACCTCGCCGCGCATCCGCGCCTCGCGACCACCGCCAAGTTCGATTCGAACCGCGTGTTCGAGCTGGGGCGGCGCTACGGTTTTCAGGGCCGCCTGTACGCGCACGCCGTCGTCGTCGCCAACGACCTGATGGTCAGCGGACGCACCGTCAAGGGATGGGCGTTCGTGCCGCAGGAGGGGAACACGCTGCTGTCGACGCTGGAGGCGTTCCTGCTGCAGACGCGTCCCGCCGAGGCGGACGCGATCGCGCGGCGCCTCTGCGCCGAGCTGATCACGCGCCGCCTCTGAGCGGTGCCGCTCTGTCAGGGCGTCAGCTTCGGCGCCTTGCAGGTCAGCTCGTCGTGCATCTCGGGCCCGCTGCCGCCGCTGCCGCCGCTGCTATCACCCCCATGGTGGCCGCCGTCGTCCTCGCCGCCGTCGTGCTCGCCCTCCACCTCGCCCGCGTGACGATCGGGGTTGGCGTCGTTGCTCAGGTCCTCGCACTCGCTGCGCGCGTCGCAATCGAAGGCGTCGTCGACGCCGTCGTGGTCGACGTCGCTGCCGCTGCCCGTCGCGCCGCTCTGGTCGCGATCGCGGCTGCGGTCGTGCCCATCGTCGTCGTCGTCCGCGCAGACGAAATGATCGGGAACGCCGTCGCCGTTGACGTCCTGATCGGCGGTCGAAAGCGCGGACACCTGCGTGCACGCGGTCTGTGAGCCCGTGTCGAAGCAGCTCCAGAGACCGGAAGAGGGCTGCGACGAGCTGCAACCGACCGTGAGGGCCAGCGCGCAGCCGAGTCCCAGGGAAACCATCGTCATCGTGAGCTGCATCCGCATTCGGAGCTCCTTTCGCTGTCTCACTTGTTCCCGGAGCCCAGCGGGCGGTTGAAAAGAAAATGCGCCGTTTCTGGCGCCCGCTGCGATTGGTGACAAGCTCGGCGGATGCCCGCGGCGCCGAGCGGAACGGCTGATCTGCCCCTGCACGGCGGGCGGGTGCCCGCCTGGCTCGCGTCGCGGATGGCGCGGCTCGGACGCGTGATCGTCGAGGCGATCGCGCACGAGTACGGCCGCACCGAAGTGCTGCGCCGGCTGTCGAATCCGTTCTGGTTCCAGTCGTTCGGCGCGGTGATGGGGATGGACTGGCACTCGTCCGGCATCACGACGAGCGTCATCGGCGCGCTCAAGCGCGGTCTCGCGCCCGTCGAGCGCGAGCTGGGGCTGCACGTCTGCGGCGGCCGCGGCCGCCACTCGCGCCGCACGCCCGACGAGCTGACCGCGCTGGGCGACAGCGTCGGGCTGGACGCGCCGGCGCTGGTGCGCGCCAGCCGGCTCGTCGCGAAGGTCGACAGCGGCGCGGTCCAGGACGGTTTCGCGCTGTACCTGCACGGCTTCATCGTCGCCGACGACGGCGCATGGGTGGTCGTGCAGCAGGGGATGAACGGCGCGCGCCGGCAGGCGCGGCGCTACCACTGGATCTGGGATCGCGCCGGCGCGTTCGTCGACGAGCCCCACGCGGCCATCGAGGGACGCCCGGTGGGCGACATCGTGAACCTCGTCGATCGGCGCGCCGCCGCCGCGCGCGGCGGGATGATCGACCTCGCGCGCGTGGGGCCCGACCGGCCGCTCGCCGAGCTGACGCGTCTTCGCATGCCCGCGCACCACGACGTGCGCGCGGCGGACATCGACCTCGGGCGGCTCGGGCGGACGCTGGCGGCGGTCGCCGATCGCGGACCGATCGATTTCACCGAGCTGATGCTGGCGCCCGGCGTCGGCGCCCGCACGCTGTTCGCGCTGGCGCTGGTCGCCGAGGTCGTGCACGGCGCGCCCAGCCGCTTCGCCGACCCGGCGCGCTTCTCGCTCGCGCACGGGGGCAAGGACGGACATCCGTTCCCGGTGCCGCTCAAGGTCTACGACGAGACGATCGCGGTCCTCAAGCGCGCCGTCGCCCGCGCGAAGCTGGGCGACGGCGATCGGCTGGCCGCGATCCGGCGCCTCGACGATCAGGCCCGACGCATCGACAGCGCCGCGATTCCGGCGATGACACCGCGCGAATTCGATCGCGCCGTCGCCGCCGAGCGAGCCGCCCAGGTGCAGCTCGGCGGGCGCACCGTCGCGGACGATCGGCCGGTCGCGCGGATAAGTCCCCAGAAATGAAGGACCAACGTCAATGATCTGACGCACCCTGTTCGAGTGGGCGGCAGCGGGTGTACGATCAGGTGATGCGACGTCTGGCGCTGGCGATGTTGGTGGGCGCGGCAGCAGCGGGCTGCGGCGGCGACAGCGGCGCCAGCGGCAACGCCTGGCGTTCGTACGCGTCGCCGGGCACGAATGGCGTGACGGCGCTGTGGGCGTTCGCGTCCGATGACGTCTGGGCCGGCAGCCAGATCATGCTGCATTTCGACGGCACGTCATTCAAACCGGTGGCGACGCCGCCGATCGGATTCGTCGCCGACTTCTGGGGCTTCGCGCCGAACGATCTTTATGCGGTCTCCGGCAGCAGCCTGCTGCACTGGGACGGCGGCGCCTGGACGATCGTCGACTTCGCCGGCGCCATCGACCCTTCCGATCTCCAGGCCGTGTGGGGCACCTCGGGCGACGATCTGTGGCTGGGCGACAGCCTGAACGGGCGCGTGTTTCGCTGGAACGGCACGGCGTGGTCGACCGGGATCACCCAGACGGTCATGGTCTCCGATCTGTGGGGCATGGGTGGTCTCGTCTACGCGGGCGGGGTGTTCGGCATCTCGCGCTGGACGGGAAGCGTCTGGACCGACGCCGGTGATTCGAGCGTCGCCAGTGAGGCGGCCGGGCTGTGGGGCTTCGGCCCGAACGACGTCTGGGCGGCCGGCGAGTTCGGCACGCTCGCGCACTGGGACGGCATGAGCTGGACGAACACGATTCCGACCAACAACCCGCGGTTCGAGGACGGCACCAAGTCGATCTGGGGCGCCGCCCCCAACGACGTCTGGGCGGTGGGCGACGGCGGCGCGATCTCGCACTGGGACGGGTCGAACTGGAGCCAGATCCAGGTCGGCGGGTTTCCCTACTATCCGTTTCTCAACAAGGTGCACGGGTCGTCGGCGACCGACATCTGGGTGGCGGGGCTCAGCTCCGACGGAAAGAACACCGGCGTCATCCTGCAACACGCGCAGTAATCGACCGCGGCAGCTGCTACGATCGCGGCATGTTGATGGGCATGCGTTCGGGTGCTCTGTCGATCGTCCTCGCCGCGGCGGGCTGCGCCGGCACCTACTCGCCGACCGAGACGCCGCAAGAAGCGATGGCGCGCGGCAACGGAGCGATCAGGTCGATGCCCGATCCGCCGGGCGCCGGCGATCCGGGCGTGGTGACCGGACAGCTCGAGGCGGGCGTGACGTTCGTGCCCACGGGTCCGATGGCGTTCGAGACCGTCGTCCTCACCCGTGACGGCGCCGTCGTCGCGCGCACGACCAGCGACGCGCACGGCGGGTTCATGTTCGTCGGGATCAAGCCAGGCACGTACGAGGCGAGCGTCTCCTCCGACCGGCTCGCCGGCCCCAGCGCACGGTTCAGCATCACCGCGGTCACGCACGTGAGCGGGCTGCGGCTCAGCGTGCGGCCCGTCGCGGCTGCGAATCGGTGACGTGAACGTCCCGACGGCGCGTTAAACTGCCCGCTTCATGGATCTGCCGATCGGCACCGTGCTCGGCGAAAGCTACGAGATCGTCCGTCCCATCGGCATCGGCGGGATGGGCGCGATCTACGAGGCGGCGCACGTTCGGACCCGCAAGCGCGTCGCGGTGAAGATGATGTCGAAGGAGCTGGCCGCCCACCCCGAGGCGCTGGCGCGCTTCCGGCGCGAGGTGAAGGTGACGACCGAGCTGGCGCACCCGCACATCATCGAGGTGGTCGACTTCGGCGCGTCACCGACGGGCCAGCCGTACCTGGTGATGGAGTACCTGGACGGCGAGGACCTGGAGCAGCGCCTGGAGCGGGTGGGGCGGCTGCAGCCGCGCACGGCGGTGGAGATCGTCAAGCAGCTCGCGTCGGCGCTGGCGGTGGCCCACGCCGAAGGGATCGTTCACCGCGATCTGAAGCCCGGCAACGTCTTCCTGCTGCGTGTTCCGGGTGACCACGTCTTCGTGAAGGTCGTCGACTTCGGCATCTCGAAGGTGCTGAAGGCGGCGACCACCAAGCTGACGATGGCGCGTGCCGTGGTCGGGACGCCCGAGTTCATGTCGCCCGAGCAGGCCGCCGGCCGCGTCGATCAGGTCGATCACCGGAGCGATCAGTGGGCGCTGGCGTGCCTCGCCTGGCACATGCTGTCGGGCCGGCTGGCGTTCTGGCAGCCCGAGGTCAGCGACATCTTGACCCAGGTGATCCAGGGCGAGCCGACGCCGCTTTCGCCCGAGCTGGCGGGTTTCATTCCGCCGCCGGTCGACAAGGTGCTGCGGCGCGCGCTGTCGAAACGGCGCGAGGATCGGTTTCCGACCATCACGGCGTTCTCGCGCGCCTTCGAATCGGCGGTCGGCGGGACACCCGCAGCCGACGCTTCCGGACCGTCGCCGGCGCCCGCGCACGCCCGCTCGGCGCGATCGAGCGGTCGCGGCGGCCTCTGGCTTTCCGTCGGCGTCGTGGTCCTGGCGCTGGCGATCGCCGGCTGGGTGTTTCGCGCCGAGATCACGTCGTCAAAATGGTGGCCGGGCGGTGCGGGATCGGGCGCGCGCTCGGCGAACGGTCTGACCGGCGAGCCGGCGTCGCCCGATGAGGGCGAGCGCCATCGCCGGCGCGCCGCCCACCGCCCGTAGGCGCTCCGCTCGGCTTCCGTCGAGGGCGGAGTGGGACGGTGAGCTCCTCGTCCACTCCGCTCCTCGCGTTGCGCCTCGACTCCGCTTCGGCGGGCTCCGGGCGAAGTGAAGGGTCGCCCAAGAGTTAAGCGGGCGGAGCGATTTGTGAGATGCGCCGTAGCGAATTACATCCGGCCGCAGCTCGCCAGCGCGTCTTCGATCGAAACGCCCGTGGTCTGCCCCTGCGGCGACGGGAGCGACAGGGTTTGCGGCGCGATGTTGCAGACCGGGACGTAGAGCTTCCGCGCAGAGTGCAACAGCCGGACGATGTCGGCGTCGTAGTAGAAGTTGATGCCGTTGTTCGTGCTGTGATCCGTGATCCCGGTGTTGGCGGCGATCACGACCACCGTCGACGGCGTCTTGAGCGCGCCCAGCGTCTCCAGCATCGGCTGCAAGTCTTCCTTCAGGCAGGTGTCCAGCGCGGCGGGGACGGTCAACATCGACGGGTCGCTGGCGGTCTCCCCGAACGTCAGTGACTGGAATTCGACCGAACAGACGGGCATCCCGACCACCGCCGCCGCTTCGTCCAGCGTCTCCGGATCCCGCAGGAACCCGGTGAACGGCCCGGGCGTCGAGATGCTGGTGACGGCGCCCGCGTTGCTGCCGAGGACAAGCAGCTGATCGGGCCCAGTCAGCGCCTTCAACGCCCCGATCAGATCGGTCATCGGGCCAGGATCCGGTTGCATGCCCTGCCCCGCGGTCCCGGTCGTGGGCGGGTTCACCCCGGGATCGAGGGCGCGGGCGCCGCATCCGACCGCGAGCAGCAAGGCCGCCGCCGGCAACGACCATCGGCCCGGACCGCGAACGTTCATGCCTCAAGCGTAGGCCCGACTCGGCCGTCCTACAAGGGAGGGATAAAATGAGGCGCTTGCGTTCGATCGGGCCACTGCTGACGGTGGCGCTGGTGGCGGTGAGCGCCCGCGCACAGATCGCCCCCGAGGGCGGTCCGCCCGTCTGCACGCGATGCGGACCCGCGCCGATGTATCCGACGTGGACCTGCGCCGACGGCCGTCACGAGGGCGGGCGCGGTCCGTGTACGCGGCTCGAGGACGGCAGCTGCGGCTGGCTTCACCTGGTCTGTCCCGAGGACCGCTCCCGCGACGACGCGCGCGGCGCCTGCACCACCGCCGAGTGCGGTCCCGCCCCGGCGTTCAGGACCTGGTCGTGTCCCGGCGGCCGGGGGGGATCGGGCGCGTTCGCCGCCTGCAAGCGCGATCGCGAAGGGCGCTGCGGCTGGGTGCACCGCCCCTGCGGGGAGTCGCGGCGAGAAGGGGGGCGGCCGCATCAATTCACTCCGCCTCCGCCTCCGCCGGCCGTCCGGCCCTCGCCGCCGGCCCCGTCGCCACCCCCACCGCCCGCGCCGCCCTCGCCATCGCCCACGCGGAGCTGCGCCCATCTCCCGTCCGTCGATGAGATCCGGACCTGGCCCGTCGTCGCCGTCTGTTCGCCGGGCGGCGGTCCCGCACCGGCGCCGCTGCGACGGATGCGACCGCTCGGGGACGGCACCTACCTCTTCTCCGGCCGCGGCGGCTGCTTCCGCGGGCGGTACATGCGCTGTCTCTCTAAGTGACCGGACCGCGCGCGTCCGCGAGGATGCTCTCCAGCGCCGACAGCAGCAGCGTGACGTTGCGTCGGGTGCTCGACGCCCCCATCAGGCCGATGCGCCAGGCCTTGCCCTTGAACGGACCGAGGCCGCCGCCGATCTCGATCCCGAACTCGTCGAGCAGGCGCGCCCGCACGCGCGCGTCGTCGACGCCGGGTGGAACGTGCACGGCGTTCAGCGGCGCCAGGCTGGCGGCCGGGATGTAGGTGATGCCGAGCGCCTCCAGCCCCGCCCGCAGCGCCAAGTGATTACGGTGGTGCCGCGCGATCCGCGCGTCCAGTCCCTCCTCCAGCACGGCCCGCAGCGCCTCGCGCAGCGCGTAGGTCATGTTGACGGGGGCGGTGTGATGGTAGACGCGGTCCGCGCTCCAGTAGTTTCGGATCAGCGACATGTCGAGGTACCAGCTGCGCACCTTCGTCTTGCGTCGGTCCATCGCCTCCAGCGCGGCGGCGCTGAACGTGACGGGCGCCAGCCCCGGCGGGCACGACAGACATTTCTGCGTGCCGCTGTAGCAGGCGTCGATCTGCCAGTCGTCGACGCGCAAATCGTGCCCGCCCAGAGAGGTCACCGCGTCGACGATCAGCAGCGCCCCCGCCGTGTGCACGAGGCGCGAGATCTCCTCCAGCGGCTGGTGAGCGCCGGTCGACGTCTCGGCGTGGACGATCCCGACCCACTTCGCGCCGGGGTGCTGCCGCAGCGCCGCCGCGACCGCGCCGGGATCGATGGTCTCGCCCCAGGACGCTTCGACCAGGTGCACGGTCGCGCCGTGACGGCCGGCCATGTCCGCCATGCGCGCGCCGAACGCGCCCGCGACGCAGACGATCACCTCGTCGTCGGGCTCGGTCAGGTTCGCCACGCACGCTTCCATGCCCGCGCTGCCCGTGCCGGGGACCGCCAGGGTCAGCTTGTTCTGCGTCAGGAAGACGCGCTGCAAGAGCCCGCGCGTCTCGTCCATGATCTGCAGGTACTCTGGATCCAGGTGACCGAGCGTGGGCTGCGCGAGAGCGGCCAGCACGCGCGGCGGGACATCGCTGGGACCGGGGCCGAGGAGGATGCGCGGGGCAGGACGATTGGTCATGGGTGTGGTCAATGGATGCGAGCTCCCTGGCGCAGCAATTCTGCCTGAAGGTGGGTGATGCTGAGATCGCGCAGGCTGACGTCGTCCTTGATCGACACCGCCGCCGCCACGCCCGCGCCCTGCCCGGTGACCGCGCAGCACATCATGCTGCGCACGCTGGCGTGCGAGATCTCGTCGCCGGCGATGCACCGCCCGGCCACCAGCAGGTTGTCCACCCGCTGGGGCAGCAAGGCGCCGTAGGGGATCTCGAAGTAGCGGCCCGTCGTGGGAAGCACCAGCACGCCGTAGCCGTCGATGAACTCGGGGAAGATGCCGATCGAATCGTCGAAGCGCGCCTGGTTGCGGACGTCGTGCTCGGTCAGGTTGGTGCGCCCGACGATTTTGCGCGTGTCGCGCACGCCGATGGTGGTGCCGTACGTGCGCAGCTTCGCCTTTTCGAACCCGGGCGCGAACTGGTTGAGGGCGGTGATCGCCTGCAGCGCCTGGGCGCGTCCTTCGATCTCACCCTTCGTCAGATCCCAGACGTCGGTGCCGTCGTAACCGGTCAGGTGAATCATGTTGAGGTAGGTCGCGTCGCCCGAGTCGGTGATCGTGCTCCAGGTGCCGCCGATGCTCTTCAGCCCCGGAGGGATGACGCCCGCCGCGCGCGCCTGCGCGAACGGCTTCTCCAGGTAGGGGCTGAACAGCTCGTCCTCCTTGCCGCCCTTGCCGACGTCCCACTCGAGGCCCCAGTCCTTGTACTTGGTCGGGTTGGCGGCCACGTAGTCGAGGAAACGCTTCTTGTCGACGCCGCTGACCGAGAACATCACCGTCACGGGCAGCATCCGCTCCCGCGCCGTCATGTGGTACGGCGCGCCCGCATAGTGCGCGACGTCGGCGTCGCCGGACGCGTCGATCACGCGCCGGGCCAGAATGGCGCCGCGACCCGACTTGCTGTGGACGATCACGCCGCGCAGGGCGTCGCCTTCCATCACGGTGTCGATCGCGACGGCGTGCAGCAGCGGCGTGACGCCGGACTCCGCCACCAGCCGATCGGCCACCACCTTGAACATGTCGGCGTTGATCGCCTCGCTCTTCGATTGCGGTTCGGGCGCGCTAGCGCCCATCGCCTTAGCGCGCTGTTCCAGCTCGATGCCGATCCCTTCGCTGTCGACGGTGTTCTCGCGCCGGTACCAGGCGATGCTCTCCACGCCGACGACCGTGATGTTGCCGCCCAGGCAGCCGAAGCGCTCGACCAGCATCGTCTGCACGCCGGCGCGCGCCGCGCCCAGCGCCGCTCCGAGCCCGCCCGGCCCGCTGCCGATCACCAGCACATCGACGTCCGCGATCACAGGGACGTCACGGGCGGCCTCGCGGACGGTGCGCATTGACCTCGGAAGCGGATCCTAAGCGGCTTCGGGCACGACCAGAGGTTTTGGCCGGATTGTTCGCAAACCTGTCACCCTGGCGACCACCGGAGCGGTCGGACGGGCCGGGTCACGCCCGCTTCATGAGGAAGAGGCCCAGCGCCATCAGCGTGATCGCCGCCGGCAGGATCAGCGCGGACCACTCCAGCCTGCCGGCCAGATCGGAGCTGAGCGTCGGCAGAGCGAACACCACCAGCGCCACCAGGATCGTCTCCCAGAGCAGCACCTTGAGCTCGCTGAACGTCTCCATGTTCAGCCAGGTCGGCAGCGCGTAGATCCGGCGCGCGACCGCGGACGGCGGGAGCAGGAACAGCTTGGCCACGCCCAGCCCCAGGATCAGCAGCACCAGCGCGATCAACAGAAAGTCGAGCGAGTG
>DATFXS010000912.1:0-3340 GCA_035315605.1 Polyangia bacterium | reverse complement strand
GCAGATCGAGCTGCGCAAGCTGAACCCGCCGACCTGCCCGGGGCACCCGGCCCACGCGGCCGTGCGCATGGTCCGCGGCGCCGAAAATATCTAGCGAAGACGCCTGACGCGGCGTCCGGGCGCAGATTGCGAGCGGCCGCTTTCGCGCGACATTGGACGGCGCGCGATCGTCAGTATCGAGGCAGCACCGATCCCAAACCCCAACCAGGAGTCTGCCCATGTTCAAGTCGCTTCTGCTCGCGTTCTGCCTTTCGCTCGGTCTCGCGGCGTCGGTCGCCGCGGCCCCCGGCCCCGACGGCAAGTGCAATTTCGATTCTGACTGCGGCGGGGGCGCCAAGTGCAACAGCGGCAAGTGTTCCAACTCGCCCGGCGGCAAGTGCCACTTCGACTCGGAGTGCAACAAGGGCGAGAAGTGCTGGAACGAGCAGTGCCGCAAGGGCTGACCCGGACGCGCCGACCCTAGGCCGCCTCGGCGCGGACGCGCGCCTCGATGCGTTCGTCGCCGTGGCGGATGTGGATCGTGGCGCCGACGGACACGCTCGTGTGCAGCATCGCGAGCGCGACACCGTCACCGCCGGGAAGGCGGCCGGCGCTGGTGACGCGGCCGGCCTTCGGTTTGGCGTCGCTCTCCAGAGCGTCGTGCGGCGCGGGATCGCGCGGGCCGACGACGTCCAGCCCGACCAACCGCCAGTTGATGTGGCCGCGGTCGCGGATGCGGACGATCGGCTCCTGACCGAGGTAACACCCCTTGCCGTAGTCGATCGCGGCATTGAGGCCGACCTCCATCGGGAAGTAATCGGGTGTGATCTCCGCGCCGAAGCGCGGCTCGATCGCGACGATGCGGGCGACCTCGGCCGCCTCCGGCTCCAGCGCGGGCGTGCCGGCCGCCGCGAGCCGGGCGTGGACCGACGCCAGCGCCGACGGCGGCGCGCCCAGCCAGAACCCGTCCTCGCCCAGCTCGCGCACGCGCGCGATCCAGAGCTCGCCGTCGTTCGTCGTGACGGTGGCGTGGCCCAGCGCCGGCCCGGCCGCGAGCGCCTCGAGACGGGCCGGGTCGACGCCGATGGCCGCTAGCCGCGCCGCCGCCGCCCGGCCGAGCAGCGACGAGAACGCGAAGTCGGCGCGCGGCGCGGCCGCGAAATCGTCCATGATCGCGTAGCGCGACAGCGTGCCCGCGACCGCCTCCGCCTGGCCGGCGTCGACCACGATCCAGATCGCATCCTCGCGCACGAACATCCGCATGTCGGCGACGACGTGCCCCTTCGGGGTCAGCAGGGCCGACGGACAGCCGCCGCCGACCGGCGTGCCGGCGACGTTGCCGGTCACGATGCCGTGCAGGAAGCGGACCCGATCGGCCCCGGTCGCCACGATCAACTCCCGTCCCGTTTCGACGCGCAGGACCGCCTCGCGCGCGAGCAGGCCGAGATCGTCCGTGTGAATCACGGCTTCTTCATAGCGCGCCGCTCGCGCAGGCGCACGGCGCGGCGCACGCGCGCATCGGCGAAGCGGCGCCGATCGACGGACGTCTCGAGCGACAGCGGCGGGACCGGACGTGGCCGGCCGCTCTCGTCCACGGCCACGAAGGTGAGGAAGGCGCGCGTCGTCTGCCGGCGGCCGCCCACGTTCTGATCCTCGGCCAGCACGCGCACCCCGACCTCCATCGACGTGCGGCCGACGAAGTTGACCTGCGCTTGCACGGTGACGACCTCGCCCAGGCGGATCGGGTGAAGGAAGTGCAGGCGATCCATCGACGCGGTCACGACCGGTCCGCTGCAGTGACGGGCGGCAGAGATCCCGGCCGCGATGTCGATCCATTGCATCAGCATGCCGCCGAAGATGGTGCCGTGCGTGTTGGTCAGGCCGGGCAGCACCAGCTGTTCGGTCTCGACGCGCGATGCGCGCGGCGTGTGCTTGCGTCGCGTTCCTGGCATCGCCAAGCGGGTATCACCGTCGGGCGGCGGGGTCAAACGGGACTCCCCCGAGCGCGCGCCCGTCCACCCTTTCAGGGTTCCCTTTAGGGCGATCGCGCCTGCGGCCCGACGGTCGCCTCCTGTATAGTGGACGCCATGATCGGACGACCGTGTTTGGCCCGTCACCTGACCTGTCTGCTCCTTCTGTCGTTCGTCGTCGCCGGCGCGGCATCGCCGGCGTGGGCCAAGAAGATGACGCTGCCCCAGATGCTGGAGATGGCGCGCGGCAACCCGGGTCTGGCGGCGAGCGCGGCGGCCACCTCGGCCTCCGAGGCGCAGGTGACCGAGGCGAAGCTGAACTGGCTGCCGCAGGGCGATCTGCTGTCGGTGCTGGGACCGTCGCCGAACATTCACTGCACCAACCCGTTTTCGGGCGTGGCCGGAACCAGCGCCACCGACCCGTGCCTCGAGACGACCACGCCCGAAGCGCGCATCACCGACGTCTCGTGGAACCGCGTGTTCACGCGCACCGAGGTGAAGTTGATCCAGCCGGTGTTCGACTTCGGCAAGATCTCGGCGGGCATCGCGGCGGCGGAGGCGGGCGTGGCGATCTCCCGCCAGAAGGAGGCGGGGGCGCGCGCCGACATCGAGCTGAACGTGCGCAAGGCCTACTACGGCCTGAAGTTCGCGCGCGACGTGATCGACATGCTCGACGAGGGGTCCGGCTACGTCGACGACGCGCTGAAGAAGTTGGACAAGGACCTGGCGAACGGGACCGGGAACGTCAGCGTGACCGACCGGCTGCGCATGCGCACCGTCCGCGCCGAGCTGGACGCGCGCATCCTGGAGGCGAAGCGGCTGCAGGGGATCGCGCGCGAGAGCCTCCGCACCCTGCTCGGCCCGGACGCGCCCCCCGACATCGACGTCGACGACGACGAGTTCGAGCCGCCCGAGATCAAGGAACGCTTGGTCACCTATTACGAGGATCTGGCGCGCGCGAACCGTCCCGAGGTGCGCATGCTGGAGTACGCGGTCAAGGCGAAGTCGGCCCTCGCCGATCTCGAGCGGCGCAAGGAATATCCCGATCTGGTGTTGATCGCGACGGGCGTGTTCGCGGTGGCGCAGACGGTCGACGATCCCCAGAACGCTTACTACAACCATTACTTCAACAGCCGATCGGTGGGGCTGGCGGCGGCGCTGCGCATGCAGCTGGATCTGGGACCCAAGATCGCCCGCGCCCGCAAGACGGAGGCGGAGGCGATGGAGATCACCCACCGGCGCTCGGAGGCGCTGGGCGGGATCTTGCTCGAGGTGCGCAAGAGTTTCACCGAAGCGAACGAGGCCACCTCGCGCGTCGCCGCCATGGACAAGGGACAGAAGGCGGGCAAGGCGTGGATCTCCGCGGTCGCGCAGAACTTCGCCGTCGGCCT
>DATFXS010000911.1:0-2042 GCA_035315605.1 Polyangia bacterium | reverse complement strand
CCAGATCGCGGCGGTGGGGTCGGCGCCGCGGCGGGCCCGGCGCACGAACAGCGCGATGGCACCGAGCAGGGTGGCGGCGATGAAGATGCGGCCGCGCCTCCAGTCGTCGAAGAGTGCCTGTCCCAGGTTGTGCAGCAGGTGGCCTTGATTGCCAATGAGCGGCAGCGCCGGCCCGAACGAATCGACGGGGAAGTCGGGGCGGCCTCGGTAGAGCGCTTGCCGAAGGACCAGAATCGCCGCGCCGAGCGCCACGCCCGTCGCCGCGGCGCGGAGCCGCGCCCGGCGCGGCCCCGCCACCACGTACCAGAGCGGCAGGTAGAGCACCGTCTCGTGATTCAGCGTGCCCACCAGCAGCAGCGGCCAGAGCGACGCCAGGCTGCGACCGCGCGCGGCCGCCGCGCCGAAGACCATGAAGATGAGCACATCGACGCCGTCCCACGGGTACTCGAGCCGGTACATCAGCAGCAGGTGCGCGAAGCCGAACAGCGCCACGGTGAGGAAGGCGTCTGCGCGGCGGCATCCCCGCCGCCGGACCAGGACGAAGAGCAGGAGGTTCGCAGCCGTCACCAGCAGGTCTTCCAGCAGGCGGATGGCGGCGACGTCGCTCCCCGTCATCCGCGTCAGCGCCGCCACCGCCAGCGGCGCCACCACCCGCTGCTGCCAGCCCTTCGAGACCGGCCGCCCTTCGAGGATCCCCGCCACGTTGGCGCGCACGAACTCCATCTCGGACGCGTCCGCATAGAGCAGACGCTCGCGCAGCTGGATCTCGCCGAGGCTGACCAGCGCCACCGCGGCCAGCGCCACTGCCAAGCCGCGCCTGCCGCCGCCGTTGGAACGTGCCGCCGACAACGGCGCGACTATACGCCACCCTCAGTCACGAAGATCGTCTCCCATGGGATCGGCTCGCCCGGGACATTCATCAGGCGATCGGCATCGATGCGATTTCGCAACCCAGCGACACGAGCCCTCCTCTGCGCGGCGTTGTGGATCGCCGTCGTCGGCTGCGACGATGGGCACGCCCTCTCGAAGTGCGCAGGCCCGGGCGGCATCGCCGGCCTGCCGCCGCCCAGCCCGGTCTGGACGCATCCGAGCGCGAACTCCATCTTCTATGCGCCGCGTGCCGTCGACCTCGACGGCGACGGCAGCCTGGAGGTCGTCGTCGCCGGCGGAAACGAGATGCCCAAGTTCGGCGAGGTGATGGCCCTGGACGCGAAGACGGGGGCGGTTCGGTGGCACACGTCGGCGGACGCGGAGCTCTACTCGAGCCCGGCTTTCCTCGACGTGAACGGCGACGGGATCAAGGACGTGTTCGTCGGCGGGCGGGATACGACGATGATCGCCGTCGACGGGGCGAACGGCGCCGTGCTCTGGAATTTCACCGACGCGAACCCCGTGCGCGAAAGTCTCTTCTACAACTTCTACACGCCCATCGTGATCCCCGACCAGACGGGGGACGGCCTGCCGGATCTGCTCGTCGCCAACGGCGGTGGCGACGGCATTCCGCCGGGCGAGGCGCAGCCCGCGGCCCAGCTAGGCGTGCTGAGCTCGGTTGATGGCACCATCGTGGCAGCCGCCACCGTGCCCGACGGGATGCCGACGTACATGTCGCCGATCCTGCTGCCCGACGACGGGGCCGCCTCGCCGACCATCCTGTTCGGCACCGGCGGCGAGACGTGGACCGGCGCGCTGTGGGAGACGTCGCTATCCGCCGTGATGGCCGGCGACATCGGGGGCGCGCGCATGCTGGTGACCGGATCGGGCAAAGGGATGATCGCGCCGCCGGCGCTGGCCGACCTCGATCGCGACGGCCGCCTCGACATCATCGTGGCGACGTTCGACGGGCGCCTCGTCGTGATCAGCGGATCGACCAAGGACGTGATCTGGCAGCAAACCTTCGCGGGCTCCGAGTCCTACACCACGCCGGCCATCGGCTTTTTCGACGGCGACGACGTCCCCGACGTGTTCGCGGTATTTCTCAGCGGCACGTTCCCGGACTACATCGGCGCCGAGCGCGTGCTTCTGTCGGGGCGCGACGGCCAGAT
>DATFXS010000910.1:0-3421 GCA_035315605.1 Polyangia bacterium | reverse complement strand
CCACTGCCGGACCACCTTGACGTGCCCGAGGCGCGGCATCAGGCCGACGAGCCCGCGCGCCATGGTGGTGAGGAAGTCGAGGCGCGAGCCCAAGCGAACCTCGCCGTCGGGGTTGCGCTCCTCGGGCATCGACACGCCGCCGACCAGCTCGCCGCGCAGCGACTGCGACACGTAGAGGCCGGTCTCCACGACCGTGACCATCGGTTTGAGGAACGGCTTCAGCGGTTCGGTCGACAGGATCTCGTGACGCTGGGGGCGATTGGGCAGCGATGCGCCGACCAGGCGCGCGACCCCGGGCGACCAGGCGCCCGCCGCGCAGACGATCCGTTCGGCCGTGAATGCGCCGGCGGGCGTCGTGATCCGGAAGCCGGCGCCGGCGCGCCCGCCCCGCCGCTCGATCGCCGTGACCGGCGTCGACGTGTGGATGGCGACGCCTTGCTTCGCGGCGGCGTGGGCGTAGCCCCACAGGAACGGCCACGGGAAGACGATGCCGTCGGTCGGGTTGTAACAGGCGGCGACGGTTCGCTCGATCGCGAGCTCGGGAACCAGCGCGCGCGCCTCCTCGGGCGCGATCATCTGCGTGGGCAAGCCGCAGCGGTTCTGGACGGCGACGTTGCGTTCCAGCCGGCGCGCCGCCGCCTGCGTGCCGGCGAGAAAAAGGTAGCCGCCCCGGCGCATCCAGACGTTGATCCGCATCTGCTTCGCGAAGTGCGCGCAGATGTCCATCGACTCCTGCATCAGGCGCACGTTCATCTCCGTCGACCACTGCTGGCGGACGCCGCCGCCGTTGCGGCCGGACGCGCCCCACGCCAGGTAATGGCCGTCGACCACGACGATCCGCGGCGCACGGGATTTTCGGCCGGCGGGGGCGGCCAGGTTGTACGCCAGCGCCAGCCCCATCACGCCGGCGCCGATGATGGCGATGTCGGCGTCCTCGATGGGCGGCATCGGCGGCTCAGCGACGACGGGACGGCGGCGCCGTGCCCGCGCCCGCCAGCACGGCCAGCTCGGTCGGCACCAGCGGCGGGCGCGACGTGAACGGGGCGGGCGCGTCGGCCTTCTGGCCTCCGGCGCCCCGACCCGCGGCCGCGGCGATGGCGGTCACCACGGCGCGCAGGCACTCCTTGCCCTGGCACGGGCCGGTGCCGAAGCCCGTGTAGCGCTTCACCTCCTCGATGTCCACGTAGCCGAGCCGGACGGCGTGCTCGACGTCGGCCGCCGTCACGTCCTCGCACCGGCAGAGGATCACCTTGCCGGCCACGCGCTACTTCTTGTCGCCGGGCTTGGGCGGGTCGAACATCTTGTCGTCCACAGGCTCGTCGAACGTCACCGCCAGGATGCGATCGACGGTCGAGATCGGGCCGACCTGGGTGTCGCTCTCGAACGGCATCTTCACACCGCCGACCGTGCGCCAGTCCCGAACGGTCGCCCGAAAAGGCATGTCGCCTTCGGGGCTTGCGTGCACTCCCGACTGTGACACTTGAAGGTGGGTACGCGGGTCGTAGCAGCCGCGCAGCGGCGCGCCGACCTTGGGCGTCGCGATCACGCACTCCAGCGTCGCCCCGTCGGGCCCGGGCTCGGTCGCGCTCTCCAGCTTCACGAACAGCTCGGCGGCGTGCATCTCCACATTCCATGATGACCCGATGCGCGTCTGCTCCGCCTCCGCCCCGTCGAGGTAGCGGATCCCGTGCGCGGGATCGTCGCTCCACGCGACCTTGCCGTTCGTCCCTTCGCGCACGCGCCCCAGCCCCGGCATGTCCATGACCGTGAACGACTTGGATGACTGGGTCTGGAACCGCTCGCCCGCCGCGCCCATCCCCATCCCCTGCAGCGTCGTCTCCAGCTTGTAGTGGGCGGTCTTGTGCGCGTTCCACGCCGCCGCTCCGCCGGTCGCGTTCACCGAGTCCGCCAGGATCTCCTCCGGCTTCCTCAGCCTCGGCGCGCCGGGCGCCGTCGCGGTCGCGCCCTCGGCTGGCCCGGTCATCATCGGACCGGGCGGCGCCGGCGGGCTGGCGGCAGGCGGCGGGTGGGACGCGCAACCGATCGCGGCGATCACCGTCAGCGACATCGCAAGGGGGCGGATCATGCCCGGATGCTAGCGATGTTCCGACTTCAGCGCCACGAGCGCCGCGTCCAGCACGGGATCGCGGCCGCCGCGGAGCGCGGAGCGCGTCTCGAGGACGCGCCGATCGGGCTGGACGCCGCGCCCCTCCAGCGCGACGCCCTTCGGCGTCTTGAAATCCGCGACCACGTACTGCATGACCGCGCCGCCCGGCAGCGCCTCGATCACCGACGGCAGCACCGCGCCCAGCGTCGTGTCGCCGACGACGATCGCGCGCTTCGATTCCTGCAGGCCGGCGGCGAGGATCTCCGCCGCGGACGCGCTCCCTTCGTCGGTCAGGATCGCCAGCGGCCCGAGAAACGGCGTCGCCCCCATCTCGGGGCGCGCCGTGAACGTCTGCTCGAAGTCGCGGAAGTGCATCGTCCCGAGCGTCAGCGGCTTGTCGACGAACAGCGACGCGATCGGAATCGCCATCGCGCCCTGGCCGCCCGGGTTGCCGCGCAGATCCAGCACGACGGCGCGGACGTGGTGGGCGGTGAAGCGCGCCATCGCCTTCTTGACGTCCTCCAGGATCGGCTGCAGCAGAAAAATGTTGAAGCCGACCACGCCGACGTCGCCGACCTCGTACGCGCGCACCTCGGGGTAGAGCGGCGGCAGGTGGCCGAGCTTCACCGGCGCTGCGCGCGGCGGATCGCGCACCAGCACCGCGTCGCCTGGGCGGTCGCGATCATCCAGGTAGGCGATCGACACGCGCGATCCGGGCGCGCCCAGCAGCCGGCGTTGCGCCGCGCGCCGGATCGCGAAGCGCTCCTCGACCGGACGCAGCGGCCGCGACGATTCGTGAAGCGCCCTGATCGGCCGCCCTCCGATCTGCGTGACCACGAAGCCGGCGGCCAGACCGGCCCGATCCGCCGACGAGCCGGCGCGCACGCGCGTGATCGTCGTCTTGCCGTCGATCACCCGGATGGTCAGGCCCGGATCGCCGAAGCCGTCCGCGTCGGCGGCGGCCGCGGCGGCTTTCTTGGCGGGATCGTCGCCGGTGTCGTCCTCGTCGTCGTCGTCCGAGCCCGGTCCGACGATCAGCATGTGCGACTGGCCGAGCTCGCCGATCATCTGGTTGAGGACGCGGTAGAACGCCCCCTCCGACGGAGCGGCGAGGGCGAGCGGCTCGTACTTGGCGCGCACGGCGTCCCAGTTCACGCCCCCCAGCGTCTTGTCGTAGTGCTTGTCACGCACCGTGCGCCAGGCGGCGTCCAGGATCGCGCGGCGCCCGGCGGTGCGCGCGGTGGCGGCGCTCTCGGGCGTGCTGGGGGCGCCGCCGGCGAAGGGAGGCGGCTGGACCGGGTGGGGCGGGGCGGG
>DATFXS010000909.1:0-13992 GCA_035315605.1 Polyangia bacterium | reverse complement strand
CACTCGGCCTGCACCTCGGCGGCGGCGCCACGCCGGCCCCGGACGACAGCTTGCTCCGCTTCAAGCGGCTGTTTTCACCGATGCGCCCCCGTTTCCACGTCGCGCGTGTGATCGCCGATCGCGACCGCTTCGCGAAACTGTTGAAGGCATGGGAGGCCCGGGCGGGCCGACCGCCGCGCTGGCTGCTCGGCTACCGCGAGCCCGCGCCGCCGCCCGCTGTCGGTCCCGCCGCGTCGGGCACGCCGTAGCGGCCCGCGCGCGCCAGGCGCTCGACCAGCGACGCCCGAGACAGACGCGACTCGAGCGCGGGGGTGGCGGCCGCCATTTTCAACAGCATGCGAACGTACGTTCGCTCCGAGCCGTGAAAGCCGTCGATGAACTCGGCGTCGACCGCGCCAATCGAATCCGGGTCGGAGAAATCGAACAGCTGACGTCCGCGACGAGCGAAGATGGCGGGCAACTGGATACGAAGCGCGTCGATGTACCCGTAGCGGTCGCTGGCCCGCAGGTGTGACCAGACCGACGGCGCGAAGGGCGGCAGCAGGCCCACGACCTGGATGTTGTTGGCGGCGGCGACCTCGAGAACCCGATCCACTTCGTCGAGCGCCAGTCGATCGACGTCAGCGCCCCATTCGAAGCGCCGCTGTCCGCTGGCGATTCGTTGCAGCGTATCGGCGAAGTCGACCTCGCAGTCGTCGCAGTGCTCGAGGTCGCCGTACGAGTAGCTGCCGTCGTTTCGGAAACCCCTCTGCTTCATGATGGCGTTGAGCCCGACCGCGTCCTTCGCATCCCACAGTCGTGGAAAGCTGATCTTGTGGTGTGCGAGGTCCGTGTACACGTCCTTCCAGCGCGCCTGCACGACCCCCAGCGGGTCCATCGTCTCGTCGAAGTTCGGAACTCCCAGGTCGCGCTGCCAGCGTGGGTTGAAAAACCATTGGTCGAGCGCGAGGATCACGATGGGAGAACGCGACGCGGCCGGAACGCACCGGAGGAACGGCGAGACGTCGACGATCGTGTTGACCGCACCGCCGGCGTTGTAGAAGGTCTGCGGAGCGTCGAAGAAGCTCGCCCGAAATTGCATCACGCGCGACGAACCGAGTGCGATCACCTCGGGCTGGCGGCGCTGGGTCGTCGCGCACTTGAACGGCTTGACCAGGTTCGTGTACACCGGTCCGAACAGCACGGGCTCGCCACGGAGCTGGCGGTCGATCACCGACTTCGTCGACGTCAGCTCGCCGCTCGCGATGAGAACGACGGCCGGAACCCCGACCAGCACGCCCAGCGGCAACGTGAACAGGGCGAACTTTTTCCAGAATGTGGCCAGCATCAGAATTGGAAATAGATGAACTGCTGGGTGCCGAATTGGCCCATGAACAGAATCGCGAACGCGAAGCCGTAGTAGATCGCCCATCTGAACCAGACGGGCCGGCGCCGCAATGAAGCGAGGACGTTCTGCTTCTCGGACTGCGCGTCCAGGACGAGCAGCGCGCCGATGACGACGAAGGCGCCCAGGAGCTGACCTCTCGATGACGTGAGCCCGGCCGGGCCCAAGAGCAAGGACGGCCGCAACAACCCGGTCAGATCGACCGAATGGCGCAGGATATAGATCGCGTCGCCGGCCGTCCGCGCCCGGAAGAAGACCCAGGCCGCGCAGATCACGAGGAACGTCGCGAGGCGGTTCACCAGCACGGTGACGGCGCTGGCATCCTCGCCTCGCCGCTGTGACGACGAGGCGCCGCGGGCCTGTCGGGCGATGACGCCCAGGATCAGGTAGACGCCGTTCAGGCCACCCCAGATCACGTACGTCCATGCGGCGCCGTGCCAGAGGCCGCTGATCAGGAACGTCACCATCAGGTTGGCGTACCAGCGCATCCGCCCGACGCGGTTTCCGCCCAGCGGGATGTAGAGATAGTCGCGAAACCAGGTCGACAGCGAAATGTGCCATCGACTCCAGAACTCGGCGACGCTCTGGGAGAAGTACGGCTGCCGGAAATTCGTCATCAAGCGAATCCCGAGCACCTGGGCGGCGCCGATCGCGATGTCCGAGTATCCCGAGAAGTCCGCGTAGATCTGGAAGGCAAAGAAGACCGTCGCCAGGAAGAGGGCCGTGCCGTGGTGCTGACGGGGCGCCGCGTAAACCGCATCGACCAGGATCGCGAGGCGGTCGGCCACGACCACCTTCTTGAAGAAACCGCGGAGCATGAGCTTGAGGCCATCGGTCACGCGCTCGTAGTCGAACCGATGCAGCTCGCGAAGCTGGGTCAGCAGATTCTGCGGGCGTTCAATCGGCCCGGCGACCAGTTGCGGGTAGAACATCACGTAGAGCGCATAGAGCACGAAGTTGGTCTCGGCCTTCTGGTGCCCGCGGTAGACCTCGATCGTGTAGGCCATCGCCTGGAAGGTGTGGAACGAGAGGCCGATGGGCAGCACGATGCTGAGGTCGTGCACGGGCCACTGCCAATGAAAGGCCGCGTACAGCGCCGCCAGGTTTCGGTTGATGAACGGCAAGTACTTGAAGATCGCGAGCACGCCGACGTTGCCCACGATGCTGAGCGCGAGAAAGAAGCGCCGACGCCGCCCTTCACTGCGCTGAATCAAGATTCCGGCGAGGTAATCGACGACGATCGTGAAAGCGAGGATCAGAATGTAGACGGGGATGAACGCCATGTAGAAGTAGCAACTGGCGGCGAGCAGCAGGTACCAGCGGCCGACCAGCGGCAGCCGGAAATAGATCAGGGTCGTGACGAGAAAGAAGATCGGGAACTGGAACGAGTTGAACAGCATCGGCGGTGGTCGCTGCCCGTACTCTATAGACAAAGGGGGGCGAACTTCGAGTAGGTTAGCGCCGTGCGCGCACGCCTTTTGTCCATGATGCGGGGCCCCGGCAGCCTGGTGGTCGGGCTGTGGCTGCTGTTCATCGCCACAAACCCGGGACGCAACGGCACGATCGACGTGGCGATGCGCCAGATCGTCGCGCGCCAGCTCTGGAGCGCCCACTCGGTCTCGGTGCACACGATCCCGCCCGAGCAGTCGTCCTTCCCGTGGGTGCCGGCCGGTCCCGGGCGGTGGGTCGCACCTTACGGAATCGGCCAGAGCCTGCTGTTCCTGCCGTTCGACGCGATGGGCGCGCTCCTGGAACGGGTGGCACCGGCGAGCTGGCGCGACCGCGTCGGATGGCTGCCGATCGGCCTCCTCCTTTTGCCCCTGCTCGGCGTCGCCATGTGGCTGGCGCTGCGCGCGCTGCTGCGCGAGTGGGGGCTGCCCGAACCGTGGCCGGTCGCCGGCGCCTCGTTGATGATGCTGGCCACGATTCTGTTTCATTACGTCGGCGACGGGCAGGAGGAGCTGATGGTCGGTCTCCTGCTGACGCTGGCGATGTGGTTCGCGATCCGGCTGCGCCGGCAGCCGACCTGGCGGATCGCGGCGCTGGCCGGCGTCTGCGCGGGCGCCGCCTTCTTCACCCGCGCCGTGTCGATCTTCGCGCTGCTGATCGTCCCCGTGCTGGTCCTGTCGGCCGTTCGCGAGCCGCGCGCCCGCATCCGCCTGCTCGCCATCGTGGGCGCGGCGACGGCGGTGACCGCGTCGGTGGCGCTCCTGCACAACTACGCGCGTTTCGGCAGCCCGTTCGTCGTCGGCTACGATCGCCTGGGACGGTTTTCGAACGTGTCGCTGGACGGCCGTTCACCCGGGGTCATCGCGTCGCTGTTTTTCGGCCCCGGGGTCGGTCTTTTCATCCTGTCGCCCGCGCTGCTGATCGGCGCGTTCGGCGCGGGCGATCTCTGGCGGCGCGATCGCTGGTACGCCGTGGGGGCGATGCTGGCGTACGGGTCGTGCTACCTGTTCTTCGGGGCCTGGCACGACTCGTGGAGCGGCGGCGTCGCCTGGGGCACGCGCTATCAGTGCCACCTCGTCCCGATCCTGGCGCTGCCGGTGACGCTCGGTCTGCGCCGGCTCGTCGCCGGGCCTGGCGGTCGGCGCGCGGCGATCGCGGTCCTCGCGATCAGCGGCGTGATTCAGGTGCTGTCGGTCGTCACCACCGAAAGCCTGGAGTACTACCAGGCGAGCTGTGACCCGAATTTGAGCGATCCTCTCGGCGCGCCGCTGCGCAACGGCCTGCACCTCGGTCAGCTGCCCCGCAGGACGGAGAACGTCGTCCATTGGATTGCCCGGCGGCCGCCTGACCCGATCGGCGACGAGGGCTGTCGGGCGAACGAGGCGCTGATGTGGGATCGCTACATGCCGAACTTCTGGGGTCCCGTGTTCGCGCATCGGATCGCGCGGGGCGGCGGCGCGCTGATCGCCGTCTGGCTGGCGCTGCTGGCGGCGGCCGTCGCGATGGTGACGCGTGGTCTCAGGCGCACCCTCGCGGCGCCACAGTCGTAGACCATTGTGACGGGTCGGTCTTTCTGTAAAATGACCGGCCTCGGACGGCACGAAACATGATCTTGAAACACCTGACGCGCCTGGGGCAGATCGGTGCGGGCGTCGCTCACGAGCTTCGCGGTGGGTTCGCCATCGCCGCCGACACCCGATCGTTTCTGCGTTTCGCGTCGGACGTGTTTCTGTCGCGCCTGACGCGCGTCGTCCCGCTCGCGAGCCGCAATCAGGCGCGGAAGATCCGCGTCCGCGGCGGGATCGAGCTTCACTACCGCCTGAACCGGGGCGACATGCAGTCGATCCGGGAAGTCTGGATCGACGAATGTTACCGGCTGCCCTTCGATCTCGTCCCCGAGCGGATGGTCGACCTGGGCGCCAACATCGGCCTCACCAGCCTCTGGTTCGCCCATCGCTACGGCTGCAAGAGCGTGATCGCGGTCGAACCGTCGCCCGCCAATGCCCATCTGGTCAGGCTGAACCTCGAGAGCAACAACGTGAACGCCCAGGTCGTCGAGGCGGCGGTCGGCGCGCACGACGGCACCGCGCATTTCCAGGACGGGGTGGATTCGAACATCGGGCATCTCGCGTCGAGCGGCGGCCGCGAGGTCCCGGTGGTCAGCATGGACACGCTGCTGGGCAAGTTGCCGTCCGGCGTGGAGGTCGACGTCGTCAAGATGGACATCGAAGGCGGCGAGGGGCCGCTGCTGAACGAGAACCTCGCCTGGCTCGGGCGGGTGCGATCGCTGATCGCCGAGTTCCATCCGGATGTGATCGATTACCCGGCCGCGATTCGCTCGATCGAGAGCCAGGGCTTCCGGTACATCCCAGCCCATTCGGTCGGCCCCGATTCGATGGACGCCTTCCTGCGCGTCAGTTGACGAAGAACGAACGGACCTCGTCGCAGACGCGCGCGACCTCGTCGGCGGTCAGCTCGGCGCTCGCGGGCACCGCCAGCACCTCGCCGCACGCCGCCTCGGCGCGGGGCAGCTGCCCGGGCCGGCCGCCCAGACTGGCGAGCGCCGGCTGCAGGTGGAGCGGCGTCGGGTAATAGATAGCGGTGTCGATGCCGCGCGACGCGAGCCGCGCCGCCAGCGCGTCCCGCCGGCCGCCGGGGACGCGAAGCACGAACTGGCTCCAGACGCAGCCGGGGTCGGGCGGCGGCAGGCCGAGCGGCGTCTCGGCCCACGCCCGTCGATAAAGGTCCGCAATCTCCCGCCGCCGCGCGGTCCAGGCGGGCAACGACGGCAACTTCACGCGCAACAGCGCCGCCTGCAGCTCGTCGAGGCGGTAGTTGCCGCCGATCGTCTCGTGGGTGTGGGCGGCGCGCGCGCCGTGCACCCGGATGGCGCGCACGCGCGCGGCCAGATCCTCGTCGTCGGTCAGCACCATCCCCGCGTCGCCCATCGCACCCAGGTTCTTGGCGGGGAAGAACGACAGCGCCGCCGCCGTGCCGAGCGATCCCGGACCGCGTCCGTCGGGCAGCGACGCGCCGATCGCCTGGGCCGCATCCTCGATCACGCGAAGGCCTGCCCCGGCGATCGCACCGGCGAGGGGCGCGCCGTCGACCATGCGTCCGAACAGGTGCACCACCAAGATCGCTTTCGTGCGCGATCCGATCCGCGCCTGCGCCGCCGCCGGGTCGAGGTTGAGGGTCGCGGCGTCGACGTCGGCGAAGATCGGCGTGGCGCCGACACGGACAATCGCCTCGGCGGTCGCGAAGAACGACAGCGGTGTCGTGATCACCTCGTCGCCCTTGCCGATCCCGCAGGCCGCGAGGATCGCGACCAGCGCATCCGAGCCCGACGACACCCCCACCGCGTGCGCGACGCGCGCGAACGCGGCGAGCTCGCGCTCGAGCGCCGCGACCTCCTCGCCCAGGATGTAGCGGCCGGAGCGGAGGACGCGCAGCGCGGCCGCCTCCAGCTCGGCCTGCAGCGGCGCCTGCTGCGCGCGCAGGTTGGCCAGGGATATCCGCGTCGGCGCCGCCGTCATCGTTCCAGCGCCAGTCTCTGCCGGGCGGAACGCCGCCGGACGCGCCGTTCGTAGATCTCGCGGACGTTGCGCCGCGCCTGCACCGTCAGGTAACGAACCGCGTCCGGGCGCGTGTCGAAGTGCATCAGCTTGCGCAGCAGCTGCTCGCGCCGCGGCACCCGCGCCAGCGATCCGTAGCCGCCCACGACGCGCGCCGAGAATCCCGCGACCGGCGAAGCACGGCGCGCCCCGTCCCAGGCCGGCAGGAACGCGGCGGTCAGCGCGGCGGAGGTCGCGAACGGACGCCAGCAGCCCCAGGCACGCGCCAGCGCCTCCGCCTGTTCGTGCTCGCCGGCCGTCGGCAGGAGGCGGCTCAGGTCGAGGAGGTACATCGCCGGCACGTCGAAGTGATCCATCGCCATGTGCAGGGTGTGAAAGACGGCGGCGTGCCGCGGATGCAACGTCGCCACGCGCGCGCGCCCGAGGGCGGCTTCGCGGGCGCTGTCCCAGAGATCGCGGTAGTCGACACGGCAGCGCGCCAGGGGCGCGAGCGCGAGATGAAGGTCGACCTCGACACCGTTCCGCGTCCAGGCGACCTCGTGATAGTCGGCGTCGTCGAAGCCGGGCGCCGCCGCGCGCGGTTCGAAGCCGAGCCGGTCCAGCGTCTGGAACGCCGTTCGCCGGGCGGCTTCGGGAACGAGCAGATCGACATCGCTGGTCGGCCGCGCCCCGTCCTGGTCGTAGATGGTCAGGTTGTACGACAGGCCCTTGAGCAGCGCGACCCGTACACCGGCGGCCGTCAACGCCGCCGCGCATTCCTCGGCGACATGGGCGAGCAGCAGATTGCGCGCGATGGTGACGAGGCGATCGCGCCGCAGCGCCTCCGCGAGCGACGGCGCCCAGCCCGACAGGTCGGCCAGCGACAAGAGCGGCGACAGGCGATGATGTCGCGCCAGCACCAGCACCTCGTCGGCATCGGCAGGCTGCGCCTGCGGCCGGCCCGTGATCGCCGCGAGCAACGATCGCAGCAAGGAGATCATGTTTGCGCCCGTGGATATTGGGTTAGTTTAGCGGCAGGCGCCAGACGCAATGAACGGGGTCCTCGTCAGCCACCCGCACGCCACCCCGGTCGCGAAAAGCGTGGCTGCGGCGTTTGCCCGCGCGGGCCGGCTGGCGGCGTTCGCGACAGGCGTCGCCTTCGAGAGCAGCGCCTGGTCTGGCCGGCTGGCCGCCGCGCTTTCCGGGCGCTGGCCGACGCTGCGCAATCGGATGGTCGACCCCCTGCCGGCCGGCGAATTGCGGACGGCCCCGTTCATCGAACTGGGCGCGCGCGCCGCCGCCACCGTGCTGACCGGACTGGGCGCCGCGCTCAGGAGCTACGACGCGCTGTTCGTCGCCCACGACGCCCGGCTCGCGATCTCGCGCTGGCCGAGCGCGACGGCCGCCATCTACGCCTACGAGGACGCGGCCCTCCTGACCTTTCGCCGCGCCGAGCGCGCCGGCATCGCGCGCATCTGGGATCTGCCCACGCGTCATCACCTGGCGACGAAGGAGCTCTGGCGCCAGGAGATGGAGCGCTGGCCGAACGCGATCGATACGCCGCCGCACCGTGAGCCGGACTGGAAGAACCGGCGCAAGGACGCGGAGCTGGCCCTCGCCACCACCGTCTCGGTCGCATCGAGCTACGTGAAGTCGACGCTCGAGCGGCTCGATCTGCGCGCGCCCATCGTCGTGACGCCGTACGGTTTTCCTATCGACCTCTTCGGGCCGAAGCCGACGCCGCCCGCCGGGCCGTTCCGCGTCCTGTCCGTCGGCGTGCAGGACATCCCCAAGGGGACGCCCTACCTGCTGGAGGCCTGGAAGCGGGCGGCCATCCCGGACGCAGAGCTGCACCTGGTGGGATCGATGCGCCTCGGCAAGTCGTTCCTCGACGGCTACGCGGGCCGATTCCGCCATTCGCCGCCGCTGTCGCGCGCGGCGCTGGCCGCGCATTATGCGGCCGCCGACGTGCTCGTCTTCCCGACGCTGGGCGACGGCTTCGGCCTGGTCATCCAGGAGGCGATGTGCAGCGCGACGCCGGTGATCACGACGGACTGCGGCGGCGGGCCCGAGTGCATCACCGACGGCGTCGACGGCTGGTTGATCCCCGCCCGCGACATCGACGCGCTGGTCGAGAGGCTGCGCTGGGCGGCCGCCCACCGCGATCAGGCGGCGGCGGTCGGGCGGGCGGCGCGCGCGCGTGCCGAGCGCTGGACCGCGCGCGATGCGGGCGACGCTCTGGTCCGGGCGCTGGACGTCTGACATGCGCGTCCTCTACCTGAACCCGTTTTCGCAGGAGGTGAGCGGTCCGGACGAAAGCCTGCGCGCGCTGCTGGGCGCGCTGATCCCGGCGGGTATCGAGGCGCACGTCGCGCTGCCGGCGCCGGGGCCTCAGGTCGACCGGTACGAGGCGATCGGCGCGCGCACCCACTTCGTCCCGCTGGCCACGCTCAAGCGGGCGCTGTCGCCGGCCACGGCGCTTTATGGGCCGCAGCTCGCCCGGTCGGTGTTCGCGGTCGGACAGCTCGCGCGCGCCGTGCGCGCCGACATCATCCACACCAACATGGAGGTGCTGCTGGAAGGCGGGCTGGCCGCGCGCGCGCTGCGCATCCCGCACGTCCTCCATTACCGCGGCAACACGCTGGATGACCCGAAGCTGGTCTTCGACGCGCTGGCGATGATGTGGACGGCGACGGCGGACCACATCTATTGCATCTCGCGCGCGACCGCCGGGATCTTCGAGCGCCGGGGCCGCGCCGCGAAGGTGGAGGTCCTCTACAACCCGATCGACGTGCGGGCGTTCGCGGCTGCGGAGCGGTCGGCCGACGTCCGCAGCGCGCTGGGCGCCGCGCCCGATCGCGTGCTGGTCGGCACCGTCGGGCGCATTCACCCGCGCAAGGATCTGGAGACGTTCATCCGCGCCGCCGCCCTGGTAGCCGCCCGTCGAGCCGACGTTCACTTCACGGTGGTGGGCCGCGCAGAGGTCCCGATCGAGCTCGACCACGAGACGTCGCTGCGCAACCTCGTTCGCGATCTGTCTCTGGACGGCCGCGTGACGTTCGCCGGCGCGCGGCGTGACATGCCGGCCGTGATGGCCGCCCTGGATGTCTTCGTGCTCACCTCGCGCCACGAAGGATTCGGCCGCGTCGTCGCCGAGGCGATGGCCAGCGCGCGCCCCCTGGTGGTGACCGACGAGGGCGCGCCGCCCGAGCTGGTCGAGCCGGAGCGCTACGGCCTGGTGGCACGGCCGGCCGACCCGGCCGACTTCGCCCGCCAGATCATGCGCCAGATCGACGATCCGGCGGGCGCGCGGGAACGGGCCGTCCGCGCCGCCGAGCGGGCACGCGCGTTCGACGCGGCCGACACGGCACAGCGCGTGCGGAGCCTCTACGAGCGACTTGCTCCAGGCGGGACCCGGACGTAGAAGAGGCGGCCTTGGTCAAGGTCACGGAGGTCGACGGACGTGCTTGCCTGGCGGGCGTGCCCCTGGCGTGTCCACGCGACAGGAAGCCGCTTCGGCTGACGGCGGGCGCGCTGCGCTGCCCGGAGCAGCACGCGTACCCGCTGGTCGGGGACGTCGCTGTGCTGCTGGGCGGCGACCGGCCCGACACGCATCCCTACTTCGAGGACTCGCGGCGCGCCGGGCAGGACACCGCCCCGGCCTCCGCGACGGAATCGGCGGGTGCGGACGAGGTGGACGCGTTCGTCCAGCAGGAGATCGTCAAGACGAACGGCATCCTCTACAAGGGCGTGCTCGGCGGCCTGCGCCGCTACCCGATTCCCGACCTGCCGCTGCCGGAGACGACAGAGGGGCTGCGCCTGCTGGACGTCGGCTGCAACTGGGGACGCTGGAGCATCGCCGCCAGCCGCCGGGGCTACCAGGCGATCGGCATCGACCCGGGCATCGCCGGCATCCAGGCGGCGTACCGCGTCTCGCGCGCCCTCGGTCAGTCGCCCGCGTTCGTCGTCGGCGACGGCCGCAGCCTGCCCTTTCCCGATCACAGCTTCGACGTCGTGTTCTCCTACTCCGTGCTGCAGCACTTCTCCAAGGACGATGCCAAGGCGAGCATCCGGGAGGCGGCGCGCGTGACCAAGCCGGGCGGACGGGTACTGATCCAGCTGGCCAACCTGTTCGGCGTGCGCCAGCTTTACAACCAGGCCCGTGACACGCTGGCGCGCGAGCAGAATCCATTTCGCGTTCGGCGCTGGACGCCCGGCGAGATGCTGTCGACCTTCCGCGAGATCGTCGGCCCGGCGCGGCTGACCGCGGACGGTTTCTTTTCGCTGAACGCGCAGGCTTCAGACCTGGACCTGCTGCGGCCCTTTCCGCGCACCGTGATCCGCGCGTCGCAGACGCTGAAGCGCGTCTCCGCGCACGTCCCACCGCTCGCCCTCCTGGCCGACAGCGTCTTCATCGAAGCCGCACGCAGCGGCTAGACCGCATCTCGCAGATCGCTCCGCTTGCTCCACTCTTCGGCGGGGGCGGGAGGAACGGCTGTTCGGCCGTCCTCCGCGAGCAAGCTCGGAATCCCGTCGGCCGCAACGATCCAAGCGGCCGCCTACGCTCCGGCCGACCGAACAGCCGTCCCTCCCGCTGCCTCAGAGCAAACGCTTCGCTCCGCCCGGAAGCCGCCGATGCAGAGTCGGCCGCACGCCAGGCTCAGATCGACCTACCGGCGGCGCATAGCGAGCGAGGGGTGGCGCGGTGGAGGGGACCCGCCGGGACTTTTTCGGCGCGGGGCGGGGGAGCCCGCCCGATCGAAAGTATGACGAGCAAAGTAACTTCCCGTAAGACCACGACTCGCCGAAAAAGTCTCGGCGGGGAGGCTGCCGGAGCGACTGGACCCCGCAGCGAGCGGAGAGCCGCCCCGCTTAGAACGGCTAGCCGTACTGCCGCGCCCAGCGTTCGAGCCCTGCCAGCGCGAACAGCTTGCGGCCGATGTCCTCGCCTGAAAGGTGTCGTTCGATCAGGGCGTCGATGGCGGGCGCGTCGAAACCGAGCTGCGCAACCAGCGCGCCGCTGCGCAGCTGCTGGCGCAGCGTCTCGGTGGCCGGCTCGCGGAACCAACGGTCCACCGGGATCTCGAAGCCGCGCTTGGGGCGGTAGGCGATGCGCCTGCCGAGCCTGGGCGACAAAAGGCGGCGCATCAGCGTCTTGTCGCGCCGGAGCCCGATCTTGTGGCGCGGCGGGAGCGCCAGACCGAATTCGACGAGGCTTCGCGACAGGAAAGGCACCCGCACCTCGAGGCTGTGGGCCATGGAGATCTTGTCCGCCTTGAGCAGCAGGTTGTCGACCAGCGTCGTCTGGAGATCGATGTACTGCAGGCGCTGCACGGGATCGAGACGCAGATCGCGCGCCGCCTCGAACAGCGTTTCGTAACGATCGCCGGCGCGGTCGGCGCCCTCACCGACCAGCGCGCGGCGCTCGTCCTCGGTGAAAATGTCGAACCACGACAGATAGCGTGCGGGTGTGTCGAGCCCGACCGAATCGGCCATCTTGGTGGCGCGACGCGCGGCATTGAACACGCCCAGAGAGCGCGCCGGCAGGTGGGCGGTGACGTTCAGCACCTGGTCGGCGTGTCGGCGAAGAAACGGACTGAACCGATCGATGACCGGCCCCCAGAAGTAGCGCGCGTAGCCGCCGAGCACCTCGTCGCCGCCTTCTCCGGACAGCGCGACCTTGACCTCGGCGGCCGTGCCCCGGCACAGGTGCCAGAGCGCCAGCGTGGCGCTGTCCGCGAGCGGGTCCTCGAGGGCCGCCACGATCGGGTCGAGATCGTCCAGGTTGGCGGGCCCGAGATCGATGCGGACGTTCTCGTTGCCGGCCCGCCGCGCGACCGCGGCGGCCACGTCCGTCTCATCGCCCCGATCCGACGACAAGAAACCGATCGAAAACGTCTTGGGCGGCGCGGTGTGCTGATTGGCGTACAGCGCCAGCGCGCTCGAATCCAGACCGCCCGACAGGAACAGGCCCGTCGGGACGTCCGCGATCAGGTGCTGGCGCACCGACGCGTTCAGCAGCTCGCGCAGGCGGTCGAGCAATCGATCGGGGCGCGTGTCCTCCATCCCGGCTGGGGCGAGGCGATAGAACGGCCGCGTCTGCGTCTCGCCCGTCGTCAGATCGACGTCCAGGATCGTCCCGGGCGCCAACTTGCTGATCCCCGCGAACGCCGTGTGGGGCGACGGGATGTGGCCGACCCGCAGGAAGGTGTGCCGGAACGACGGATCGATCGACGGCCGGCCCTGCCCGTCGAGCGCCAGCGCGCGCAGCTCGGACGCGAACGACAGCTGCGCGCCGTTCCGGCGCAGGTAGAGCGGCTTGATGCCGAAGCCGTCGCGAACCAGGAACAGGCGACGCCGCCGCCGATCGTAGAGCGCGAACGCGAACATGCCCGACAGGCGGGTCGCGAGCTCGTGAATCCCGAGCTGTTCGTAGCCGTGGACCAGCACCTCGGTGTCGCTGTTGCCCGAGAACACGTGCCCGTCCACTTCCAGCCGGGAGCGGAGATCGCGGTGGTTGTAGATCTCGCCGTTGTAGACGACCGCGACCGACCGATCCTCGTTGAACATCGGTTGATGCCCGGCCGCGGACAGATCGATGATCGACAGCCGCCGCATCCCCATCCCGAGGCCGCCCTCGACCAGCGCGCCGTGGTCGTCCGGCCCGCGGTGCGCGATGCTGGCGGTCATGGCGTCGATCACGGCGCGATCGACGGGCATCCCGTCGAACCGTGCAATGCCAGCGATGCCGCACATCAGCGGGTCCCGGCGGCGACAATTCGGTAGACGGCGATCATCTCTTGCGCTGTCCGATCCCAGTCGAATCGCGCCGCGTGCGCGAGCCCCCGAGCGACCAGGCGGGCGCGCACGTCGGCGTCGGTCAGCACGGTCCCCGCGTGCCAGGCCAGCGTGTCGATGTCTTCCGGATCCGCGGTCAGCGCCGCGTCGCCGACAATCTCGTCCAGCGAGCCCGCGCGCGAGCTGACGACCGGCGTCCCGGACGCCATCGCTTCCAGCGGCGGCCAGCCGAAGCCTTCGTAGTGCGAAGGAAACAGCAGCAGATCGACGGCGTTGTACAGCGCCGGGATCTCTGCGTCCGGAACCGCGCCCAGCTCGGCGACGTGGGGCAACACGCCAAGCCCCTCTGCGAGGGCGCGATCCTCTCCAGCGATGGCGTGGCCGACGCGCGCCAGGCGCGCGTCGATGCCGTCTCGCCGCAGGCGGGCGAGCACGCGCAACGTGCCTGCGATGTTTTTGTAGAACCCCCGCCCAATATGAAGGATCAGCGGACCGTCGCCGAGACCGCGCCCCTCGCGCCAAGCCCGCCCCCGCGGCGGATCCGCCGCGAACCTCTGGTTCAGCCCCGGATGGATGACGGTGATCCGGGCCGGGTCGAGGCCCACGAAGCTGACGAGATCAGCCTTGGTCTGCCGCGAATCGGCCACCACCCAGGCTGCCCGTCTGGCGAATTCCATCATCACGCGGAACACCTGCAGGGCGACGGGCGGAACTTTCGCCCCTCCGATGCGCCCCGCGGCCAGCGCGAGCAGGATCAGGTCGTGGCAGGTGACGATCGTCCGGCGCGCATCGAGCTCGCCGAGCAGG
>DATFXS010000908.1:0-7115 GCA_035315605.1 Polyangia bacterium | reverse complement strand
CTTGAAGTAATCGAGGTACCGCAGCACCTGCGCGTCCCACCGCACCGGAAAGTCGGGAAGCTTGAGCGCCCGCAGCCAGTCGGAATCGGGAACCGGCGTGGCGCCCGCTGCCGGCGGCGTCGCGGCCGAGCGCAGCTCGGGCGGCACGTCGCCGCTGCCGCCCCAGTTGCCGGGGAGTGACGGCGCGGGCTGCCCCGTGTCGCCGCCGACCGGCGGCGCGGTGCCCGATCGGGGGAAGGCCTGTTCCTCGAAGCGGCGCAGCTCGCGCAGCTCCGGCGTCTCCGGCGTGGCGACGTCGTCGACGGCGACACCGCGGACGGCGCGGCGTTCGGACAGGCTCTCTTCGCCCGGCTCGCGCGCGCCCGCCGCAGGCTTCGGTTTTCCGGGGCCCGGTCCAGCGGCGGCCCCCGGGGTCGCGCTGGCAGCGACCGCGGCGGCGAGCGCGAGCGCGATGGCGCGGCGCGCGCCCGTGACTTTGGATCGGACGACGTTCATGCTGCTGGCGGCGTTGCTGCGGACAAGCCGGCCGATCGTATCGGATCGCCCGGGTTATCCAAAATTATCAGGAACCCTGGTCGGGCTTGGCGCCCATAAATTCCGCGAGCGTTGTCTCGCCCGGGGTGCTATAGATGGCGCAGCTTTCAAGGAGCAGACATGCCCTTCGGAATGGGCTTCGGCGAACTCGTCCTCATCCTCGTCATCGTGGTCGTCGTCTTCGGGGCGACGAAGCTGCCTCAGCTCGGCGATGGCCTAGGGAAGGCGATCAAGAACTTCAAACGCGCCGTAAATTCCCAGAACGAGATCGACGTGTCGCCCGGCTCCAAGGACAAGAAGGGCGAGCTCGGCGACGACGCCGAGACGTCGTCGTCCAAGCAAGCCAAGTAGCCCGCCGCCGTCGAGCAGTAACGCCGTCCGTCGGCTCGGCGCGCTGGCGGGTCGTGGCTAATGCGCGCGGCCGCGACGAGCGATTCCGCTAAAGGGTCGTATTGACAGGCCATTTCATGAATGAATGAAATGGTTGTTTGTATTACATGATTGACCTGTTTTTTTATTTATGACACCCTAGGACAATGACCACAGCACGCACCATCAAGCGGTATGCGAACCGGAAGCTCTACGACACGCGTGACAGCCGATACGTGACCCTCGATCACATCGCTGCCATGGTGCGGGCGGGCGACGACGTCAGGGTCGTCGAGAACACCACGCGGGCGGACCTGACGACTGCGACGCTGGCTCAGATCATCTTCGAGGAAGAGAAGAAGGCGCCGCGGCTGTCGGTTGCCGGGCTGCGCAAGATCATCCAGGGCGGGATGCCGGCCGCGGCGCCGTCCTCGGCCGCGCCTGCCGCCGGAACCCCGGTCCCGCCCGTCGGCTCGGCCGGCTCGGGCGGCGTCGGCGGCGCCGCCGCCTGACGCGCGCTGACGAGACCCAGAGTCTAGAAGTCGAAGCCGGCTGACAGGGAGTAGGTCTGCTGGGCGCCGGATCGATCCTGCGCTCCGTTGGACCGTGAGTTGTCCACGCTGGAGCCGGCGAGCGCGAACTCGACCTGAGCGGCCACGAACATCACGTACAGCTTCAGCTTGAAGCCGCCGAACAGCCGCTGGCGCGTGATGATGTCCTGCGCCGGAAACGTGAAGTTCGCGTTCAGGTCGTCGCCGGCGCCGGCCTGGGATGCCGTGCACTGCGGGCTCGACGGCGGTCCGCCCGGCGACCCGTAGGCGTCGCACGTCGGCGTGGCGTCGATGACCCCGCTGTGCGCGCTGATCCAGAGTAAGCTCCAGCCGACGAACGGTTCGATACGCGCGGTGCCGCCGATGTCGAACGCCTTCGAGGCGAGCAGGTCCAGGCTGTACACGGTCAGGTCGACCTGGGAGGTGCCGAGCAGCTGCGATGCGCCGCCGCGGACGGCGAACGACGGCAGCCACCAGCCGTGGAAACCCTCCTGCAAGGCGAGCTTCGCGTAGCCCTGCAGGACGTACATGCGAGAGTTCAGGATGCTGAGCGCGCCGGCGCCGAACTCGAACGCCGGCAGCGGCAGCCAGAGCCCCTTGCGAACGTAACCGCCGACGGTGGTGAGGTAGGAATCGCGGCTGGCGGCCATCGGATTGTTGGGGCTGACGTTTTCGATCCCGTCCCAGTAGGCGCGGTCGTTCGGCGGCGTGCCGACCGTCCGGTTCGGGTTGATCTTGGTGATGCCGAGCTCGGCCGAGAACTGGAAGCCGGCGAAGCCGAGCGTATCGGCCGGCGTCATCAGCCGCGGCGCGATTGCCACGCCCAGCTCGGACATCAGGCTGCGAAAACGCGACTGGCCGTCGGTGTCGGGCACCGTGCCGGTGATCTGCCCGCTGGTCGGGTCGCGCTTGATCCAGCTGCATTCGGACGTGACCGGATCGGGCGGGCACAGATTCAGCAGGCGGAGATCGTTCTTGCCCGCGCGCGCGCGTCCCTCTCCGAAGAACCCGGCGATCCCGACGGCGCAGAGAAGGAGGGGTAGGCGCCGCGCCCTTGGGAAGGCCATTGCCGTGTACGGTACGGTTTGGCGTCGAAGGGTGTCAAGGAAAGCTCGTGCGCGGCATCGCGTGAACGGAGGTGGGCTTCGCCCGCCGGAGTTCTCCGCGGGAGGTCTCGGGAACCCGTCCCCGGGTTCCCGAGAGAGACGTCGCGCATCCCGGTCGGCCCCGCACAGCGGCGTCGAGGCAGACCTGCTAACGTGCCTGCCGCATGCACCCGTCCGACCAGACTGACCAGCGCGTCATCCTGGAGATCGTCCTGCGCGTCGTCCTGTCGGTCGTGATCGTGGGGCTGATCGCCGCCTTCATGTACATCCCGGAGATGTGGCTGACGTACGCGACGCGCTGGACGCTGCTGGCGATCGCCGTCGCGCTGGGGCTCGGGTGGGTGCTGTTCGAGCTCTTGAAGCTGGGGCTGGAACGGCTGGTCGGCTTCCGCTACCTGCACCGGGGCCGGCGTACGCGCTGGGCGCTGGTCTGTCTGGCGGGCGGGCTCGCCGTGCTGGCGCTCGGGTTCGTCGTCTTCATGCTGGTCCGGCGGCAGCATCATCACCGGATCCTCGAGACGGCCGGCGTCGTCTGCATCCTGGTGGGGGGGCTTCTGGCGATGGTCGGATTTCTGCTGCGGGCCCTCTCCGTGTTCACCACCATCTCGACGTTCGGGATCGTGCTGGGGGTCGCGTCGCTGATCGTCGTCTTCGGGGTGACGAGCGGCTTCGAGCGCGAATTCGAGGACAAGGTGCTGGCGCTGAACGCGCACCTGATCGTGCAGGCCTACGGTGACGCGGACTTCGCCGAGCTGGAGGAGATCGAGACGAAACTGCGCGGCCTGCCCGGCGTGGTGCAGATGGCGCCCTTCCTGTTCTCGGCGGGCGAGGTGATGATCGGCCGCGTCGGCGCGAACCTGAAAGGGATCGATCTGCAGCGCGGCGCCGAGGATTTGCGCCGCGCGCTGGAGCGCGGCTCGGTCGAGGATCTCGCTCGGCCGGCCCGCTGTCCGCTGGCGGGCACGAAGGCGGGTCAGACGACGACGGACGTCGGGCGCATCGCCATCGGCGCCGAGATGGCGCGCCGGCTGCACGTCGGCGTGGGCGACTGCGTCCCGATCATGGTGCCGTTCAGCTCGGGCGCGACGGACGCGCCGGTGTCCTACCTGTTCGAGGTGACCGGCATCTTCCGCATGGGCTTCAACGAATACGACACCCGGATCGGGTACACGAGCATCGCCGACGCTCAGCGACTGGCCAGCGTGCGCCGGCTGGTGTCGGGCGTCGAGCTGCGGTTCGCGGATCCGATGCGGGCGCTGACGGTCGGCGAGGAGGTTCAGCGGCGGCTCGGCAGCCCGCATCACCTGGTCGACTGGCGCGACCTGAACGGCAACCTGTTCAAGGCGCTGCAGGTGCAGAAGGTCGTGATTCTCCTGCACCTGGTGATCATCGTCATCGTCGCGGCGTTCAACATCGTCTCGTCGCTGACCATGATCGTTCTGTCGAAGATGCGCGAGGTCGCGATCCTGAAGTCGATGGGCGCGCCGGCGGGGATGGTCGCGCGCATCTTCTTGATCGGCGGGACCATCGTGGGGCTGCTCGGGACCGGGCTCGGCATCGGTTACGGCCTGCTGGTCTGCCTGCTCGCGCGGCTCTACGGTTATCCGCTCGATCCCAAGGTCTATCTGATCGGCGAGCTTCCCGTGCAGATCCGGCCGGAAGAGCTGGTCGGCGTCGCGCTCGGGACGATGCTGATCGCCTGGGTGGCGACGATCTACCCGTCGCTGCGCGCGAGCGGGATGAAGCCCGTCGAGGGCCTTCGCTACACCTGAGCGGGAGCTAGTTGACCTTCAGCTGCTGGGCGACGTTGCCGGCGGGCTGCTTCTCGCGGTTCTCGCGATCCTTCTTGTCCTGTTCGTCCGCGTTGTACTTCGACGGGCACTTGGCCATGATCCCGTCGGGGATGACGTTGATCTGGTTATCCGCGGTCAACGACCCGCGCACGATCACCTCGGCGCCGCTCTTGAACGTGTCGGGCACCAGCCCTTCGTAGTTCGCGACTATGCTGGCGGCCGGGCGATCCGGGCGGCTCTGAATCTTGAAGCGGTACATGAGCGTTCCCTTCGCCTGCTCGATCGATCCGTCAGCAACCACGCCGTGCACCTGCAACTTCTTCCCGCGGAAGGAGTCGGTGTTGGCCATCACCTCGTCGACGAATTTGTAGTACTCGGCGGCCTTGCTCATCGACGCGGTCAGCAGGACGACGAGGGCGCCGCCGATGACCAGTACGGTCGCGACGATCTTGAGGGCGGCGGCGCGCGACGGCGGAGCGGGGGCGGCTTTGTCGCTCATGGCTGGGAGCGTAGCGCCATCCGCGGCGGATTCAACCGCGCGCTGCGCGTTCGGCGATCTCGCTGAAATAGCGGCAGAAAAGCTCCATGCCGCCCGAGGCCTGACCCCAGTCGTAGTTCTCGTTGATGGCGTGGTAGCCGTGCTCGGGCAAGGACAGCCCCAGGAAGGTCACCGGCGCCCCCAGCGTCTTGCGCATGGTCAGCACGGCGCCGATCGATCCGCCCTCTCGCACGAACGCCGGCGATTTGCCGAAGGTCGCGCGCGCGGCCGCAGCGGCGGCGTCGTTGACGGGGCCGTCCATCGGCGCCAGATACGGCTCCAGCGACGCCTCGTGGGTCACCTCGGCGTCGGGCAGCCGTGACTTGATGAAGCGCTTGATGAGGTTGAACACCTTCTCGGGTTTCTGATCCGGGACCAGCCGGGTCGACAGCTTCAGCTCGGCGCGGTGGGGGACGATCGTCTTGATGCCCGGGCCGGCGTAACCGCCCACGATGCCGTGCACCTCGAACGTCGGCGCTGCCGTCAGCGCGACCAGGCCGGCCAGGTCGTCGCGGATCGGGCGCAGCGACCCGAGCTCGTGCGCCGCGGCGAAGCGCTTGCGCGAGAAGCGCGCCCGGGCGAAGGCCTTGCGCTCGGCGGCGGACAGCTTGCGGACGTCGGCGTAGAAACCGGGAATCTTCACCTTCCCGGTCCGGGCGTCGTAACAGTCCGCCACCAGCGCGGCCAGCTCGCCGATCGGATTGCGCGCCAGGCCTCCGGTGGTGCCGGAGTGGACGTCCTTCGCGCCCGTCTCCAGCGAAACAGTGAACCCCATCAGGCCGCGCAGGCCGTAGGAGATCGACGGCTGGCCGGCGGCGATCCAGATCGTGTCCGAGACGACGACCGAGTCGGTCTTGAGCGGTGCGCGATCCGCGGCAGCGTCACCGGCGACCGCGGCGGCCAGGCCGGCCGCGAAGTGCGGGCTGCCGATCTCCTCCTCCAGCTCCCACAGGAACTGGATGTTGGCGCGGACGCCGTTTTCGATCGCCAGCCGCGCGCCGTAGAGCGCGGTCAGCGCCGGTCCCTTGTCGTCGGTGGCCCCGCGCGCGAACCAGCGCGCGGGCTTGTCGGCGGGGAGGGTCGCGTCGCGCGTCAGCTTGAACGGAGGCGTTCGCCAGCCCTCGCCGTCGGCGGGCTGCACGTCCAGGTGGTTGTAGACGGTCACCGTCGGAAACGCGGCGTCCTGAAAGAAGCGGCCGAGCACCAGCGGGAAGCCGCCCGTGTCGAGGACGTCGACGCGCGCGCCGGCCTCGCGCAACGTATCGGCGCCCAGCTTCGCGCAGGCCGCCATCTCGGCCTTGCGCCCGGGGTCCATGCTGACGCTCGGGATCCCACACAGCGCCGCCAGGCGTTCCTCGAACGCCGGCGCCAGATCCGCGATCCGTTGCCTGAGCTTCGCGCGGTCGATCATCCGCGATTTGTACCACCGTCTAAGGGCAGTTGGCGGTCGCGTCCGTCCTCGGAACGCCCACGAGGTAGTAGCCGAATCGGAGGAGTGAGCTCTGTTCGAAGCCGGCGTTTGTGTAGCTGTCGCCCACGCGCGTGAACGCGCAGCCGCCGGCTGTCGTCGGGTCCGTCAGCGCGTAGGTCCCGATCGCCGTGAGCGGTATGCCGCCGCTCAGGTTGCTCCAGGGGATCTGCATCTTCGCCGCGACCGCCAGCGTCGTGCCCTGCGGGTCGACGCGGTAGACGGGCGAATAGTCCATGAACTCACTGGGCGGCGGGATGGTCGTTTCCGTCACGCGCACAACCGTCGGCTGGGCGAGGGCGCCCGGCGGAAAGTCGATCTTGAACGGAACGCCGGAGGTCTGCCCCTGTTGCCCGTCCAGGGTGATCGTCCCGCCCTGCGGGCCGATCATCGCCTCGTTGAATTGCCCGACACCGACGGGGCATTGGTAGGAATTGGCGGGACCGGGCCGCCGCGTGCAGAAGCAGCCTGCGGGCACGGGCGTCGGATCGGACGGCGCGCCGGAGGCCGGCTCGGCCAACACTGGACAGAGCGGCGACACGGGCTGGGAGTCACTTCCCATGCCGCCATCCCCGCGCGAGCCGGCTCCCGCGGCGCCGTCCGAGGCGTTCGGATCGGAGCCGCTGACGACGTCGTCGGGTCGCAGCAACTGGCGCTCACAGGCAACGGTCCCGATCAGGGCCAGCGCCACCGCACACGCCGGAAACGAACGGCGGGGGGCCCTTCATCCTCCTATTTGTACCATCGCCTTGCGGG
>DATFXS010000907.1:0-25452 GCA_035315605.1 Polyangia bacterium | reverse complement strand
GCCCGGTGCGCCAGCACGGCAAAATCGGATTGCGCGCCCGCGACCTTGTAACGGAGGATGAAGTCCTTGTTCGGAATGGTGTCGTCCGCCGCCAGCTTGACGCGCCCGCCGTCGACGACGATGCGATGCGAGGGCGAGCTGATGCCGGCGATCGGAACGCCCGCGTCGATCACCGTCTCGACGGCGATGTCGTGCGACGAGCGCATTCCCTCCGGTAGGACGGGCGCGGCAGGCGGCGCCGTCGCGCCATCCGCCTCGGACGTTCGCTTGCTGGCCGGCGGCACGTAGCGCGGGCCGGCCACCATCGGGAAGGCGAGCTCGTAGCCGCCCGCCTCGTACTCCAGCGGCTGGACGTAGCGCAGGCGCACCACGACGCGCGCGGCGGGCTCGAGGTTGGCGACCGATTGCAGAAACAGGTTCGGACGCTCCTGCGTCAGCAGCGCCGCCACGTGTCCCTCGCCGCGCGCCGTCTCGTAGGTCCGGCGGGCCTCGGCGCGGCGGTCGATCTTGCCGCGGATGGTGCGCGCGCCGACGTCGATCTCCATCTCGCTGACCGCGGCGCGGGTCGGCAGCGGAAACTGGTAGACGGCGTCGATCTTCTTGTCGAACGGATTGACGAAGGTCTGCTCGACCCGGACGTCGGCCAGGAACCCGGCCACGGCGATCCGCACGTCGGTGTGTCGCAGCGGAACGTCGACCAGCTGCTTGCCGTCACGGACCTTCAGCGTCCCTTCGGTCGGTCGGGCAGGACCGGATGAACGGGTGGTGCTGGCGCGCGCGACGATCGGGGCGCCCGCGGCGCCTAGCCAGATCATCGCCGCAAGCGGCGCGATCCTCATGCGAACCTCCTACCAAGCGAAGGACAACGCCCGCGCGGGCAGGTTCCCCGTCGCTGCGCGGAGAATTGTGGCAACGTAGCGCCCCGACGGAGGTTCGATCGACATGGATGCAACCGCTCTTCGCGCGCTGCAGGCGCCGCTCAAGGAACGCTACAGGCAGGATCCGAACGCCGCGGTGGTGACGTTCGAGGCGCACGCCAAGCTGGATGACGACCGCATCGCCTGCCAGGTCGACTCGAAGGCCGGACACGTGCTGGCGGGATTGCACCCCGCTGCCGCCGGAACGGGCGCGGAGGTCTGTTCCGCCGATCTGCTGCTGCAGGCGCTGGTGGCGTGCGCCGGCGTGACGATGAGGGCGGTGGCGACCGCCATGGAGATCCCGCTGCGCGCGGGCCGGATCCGCGCCGAGGGCGACATCGATTTCCGCGGCACGCTGGGCGTCGACAAGACCGCGCCCGTCGGATTCCGCGCGATTCGCCTGGTCGTCGAGCTGGACACCGACGCGGCCCAGGAGAAGCTCGAGAAGTTGGTGCAGCTGACCGAGCGCTACTGCATCGTCTTCCAGACGCTGGCCGGCCAGCCGCAGCTGTCGATGACGGTCGCGCGCAGTTGATGCGCCGCCGGCGCCTGTCGTTCTAAGGGCGCTACCCACGATCGGGCGCAATCGCTTTTTTCGCTTTGCCCTTTCAGGGGGGACGGCGTCTACTTGCTCTTGGGCGTAGGGGCAATGAAGACGACGACCAAGGCGACGGGGCTTGCGACGGTGGCGCTGGCGGCGGTGCTGGGCGCTCTGCCTGGCTGCGGGGATCTGCAGAAACGTCCGCCGAAGAACACGATCCCCGTCGATCTGGTCGCCACCAGGCCCGACGGATCCACGGTGCTGTTCACCGTCGCGGGGATCTACGTCTTCGACGGGTTGCTCCTGGCCCAGTGGAACCACATCCCCTTCGACGCGCTGGGAGTCCCGCCGCTCAACTCCGCTGGACCTTCGGGCGGAGATGCCGGCGTTCTCAGGTTCAGTCTCTCGGCCGACGGCAACACCGCCGCCGTTTCGTTTTCGCCAATCACCGTCCAGGGCAACACCCGGATCGCCCTCTATCGAATGCCCGGCGGAGAATTACTGAACACGTTCGAGCCGACAGTCGACCCCGCATCGCCCTTGTACGTCGACACTCAGGCCTTGTCGCCGGACGGCAGCTTGCTCTGCGCGCTCGTGGAGATCGTCAACGGGACGACGACGATGATGATGATCGACGTTGCCACCGGCACCACGCTCTGGACAAAGGTCGGCGCGAAGGCCTTGCCGGTCTGGTCGCCAGACGGCGCGACGCTGTTCGCCGGCACGCAGAACCTTGCCACCGCTGATTCATCCGTGGAGGCGTTGGATGCGCGCAGCGGCGCCTTGAAGTGGAGCTATGATCTGAGCACCAACGTCGTCATGGGGCTGGCGGTGGTCGGCGATGGCAGCCTGCTGGCGGGCGCAGTCGACCCGCCCACCGACACGCCGGGCATGCGGGCAGGAGACTGGCCGCCGTTTTATCCGTTCTGGTCGGCCGCCGACGGCACGCCGGCGATGCAGGTCGCACCTGTGGCGCACACCTGGTTCTACGCGACCGGCCCGAACGGCTACGCCAACTTCGCCTGCAACGGCACGGACACGTGCGCGGCCGGGCTCAACGAGTGGAACGACCCGGAGCGGCAGAATTTCATTCACGTCTACAAGCCCGACGGCACCGTGCTGCTGACCCTGCCGACGCCGGTCGGAAAGGCGATCAACAGCATGGCGATCTCGGCCGACGGCAATTTCATCACCATCGCCAATCCCTACGACCTTGGCGGCGGCGCGACGGTGTTCAGCCTCGTGGACGGCAAGAAGCTCAACTCACAGATCTTCACCACCGACTCCCTCTGACCGCGCGGGCCGCAGCCTTACATCAGCGTCGGCATGTCCCAGGGCGCCCAGGTCGTCTGGTCGAACGCGTAGCCGCCGTCGGTCTTGAGCACGTTGGTGCTGGCGGTGCCGCCGCCGACCAGGTACTTCTGGACGTAGGCCGTCACCTCGGGCTGCTGCGCGCCGGACCAGCCGCAATGGTCCGAGTGACCGGCCTGCGACACGCCCATCTTGTCGGGGATGCCGAGCCCCTGCCAGATCTCGTGCGCCGCCATCGAATCGTTGTAGGTGCTCTCGTTTCCGAGCCAGACCATGTCCGTGTTTTCGATGATCAGCAGCGCGCGCGGCGCGACCATCCCCTCGATCTCGTGGTGGTCGAAGGGGAGCTGCTTCGCCGCGAAGGCGAAATCCCGGAACGACAGCCGGAACCAGACGTTCTCGCCGACGATCTCCATCAGCGTCTGGACCATCGTTCCCGCCGCGTACTGCGCGTCGGAGATGCGCCAGCTCGCCGAACCGCCCGAGCCGGACTCCTGCGGGATCGTCAGCGCGATCCGCTCGTCGAACGCGCCCGCGATCAGCGCGCCCTTGCCGTTGCGCGAGCAGCCCGTGACGCCCAGGCGCGCCGGATCGATCTGCGCGTCGGGCGTCTGCTCGATCGCGTCGATGAGGCGGCTGATGCCCCAGGCCCAGGCCATCATCGCCCCCGCCGAGTGGGTCTTGCCGTAAAGGTCGTAGAAGACGCCGAGGCCGCGGCTGTTGTTCTGCTGGGCGACGGTGTCGTTCGGGAAGATGATCGTCGCGACGCCCATCGCGTTCAGCCCCGCCGGGTCGATGTTGATGCCGCCCATACCGATCATGGCCGGGTAGGGCGGCTGCGCCCCGTTCGTCGGCGGCGTCACGGCCGCCGTGAACGAGACGGTCTTGCCGTTGCCGTCCCCGGCGGTGACGGTCAGCTGGCCCGCGCTGAACGCGCCCGTGACGACGGCCGGCTTGTCGGGTTTGTCGCCCAGCTCGTAGGCCGCCGCCTGCGCGCCGATCTCGACGCGCCGGCAGGCCCACTGGTCGGTGCTGGTGATGCGGGTGCCGTCGATCGACTGGAACGGATCGGGCAGGCCGTCGATCGTGGGCAGGTCCGCCAGCGCGGGCAGCGGCGCCTGGTCGCCCGCGCAGGTCATCACACTGCCGACCGGCGGCTGGAGGACGCGCTCCATGCCGGCATCCGTTCCGGATCCACTCCGGTCCCGGCTTCCGCTGGACCAGCACGACAGGCTGGCCAGGCCGGCCGCGAGCAAAGCGAGCACCACGTTATGACTGCGCATGCCCGCAATATTGCCTCATTTATTTGCGCGCGACGATCTCTGCCTCGATTTCGATGCCGACCTCCTCGCCGACCGTGACGCCGCCCGCCTCGAGCGCGATGTTCCACTTGAGGCCCCAGTCCTTGCGGTTGATGCGGCCGCGGGCACTGACGCCGCGGCGGGTGTTGCCCCAGGGATCCTGGATGACGGGCGGCAACGCCTCCACGTCCAGCGTCACCGGGCGGGTGACGCCGCGGATGGTCAGGTCGCCGGTCACGCGCAGGTCGCCGGTGGGGCCGGAAGGGGCGTCGACCCGCGTCGAACGGAACGTGACCGTCGGGTGGTTGGCGACGTCGAGGAAGTCGGCGCTGCGCAGGTGGTCGTCGCGCTTCGGCTCGCGTGAGTCGATGCCGCGCGCGTCGATGCTGACGTCGACGCGCGACCGCGACAGGTCCTGCTCGTCGATGAACACGGTCCCCGTGACGGGCCCCAGGTGGCCGCGCACGTGCGCCAGCATCAGGTGGCGGACCTTGAAGCCGGCGGTGGCGTGGGAGGTGTCGATGTCCCAGGTCCTCGAGGTGGTCGGGGCGGCGGGGGCGACGGGGTTCGGGAGGGGACGGTTGGTGGCGGTCTCGTTGCTGGTCTGCATGGTGAAGCTCCTTTCGCCTCCCACTATCGTCACCGGGCGCATATTCGACAAATGGATGGTTTATATAGCGTATATTCACGACATGAATATTGCGTCCCTCAACATGAACCTCCTGCCGGTGCTGGACGCGCTGCTGACCGAACGGAGCGTCAGCCGGGCGGGCGCGCGCCTCGGACTGTCGCAGCCCGCGGTCAGCAATGCGCTGGCCCAGCTGCGCGCGCTGCTCAAGGATCCGCTCCTGGTGCGCAGGGGGGGCGGCATGGCGCCGACCGAGCGCGCGCTGGCGCTGGCGGGACCGCTGCGCGCGGCGCTGCTGGCGCTGGAGCAGGGCCTCGAGCCGTCCGCCAGCTTCGACCCCGCGGCGGCCCGCCGCGACTTCACGATCGCGACGAACGACTTCGTCGCCTTCGCCATGTTGCCGCGCCTGCTCGCCCGCCTCCAGCTGGAGGCGCCCCAGGTGCACCTGCAGGTCCGCGCCTGGCAGGAGCACGTCGTCCCCTCCGATCTCGCGCGCGGCGACGCCGACCTGATGCTGGGGTTCAACCGCGGGCTGCCCGCCGGTCACCAGGGCACGCCGCTGTTCGACGATCGGTTCGTGTTCGTCGCGCGCAAGGGGCATCCGCTGGTGCGCGGCAAGATCAAGCTCGCCACCTACACGAAGCTGGCGCATGTGCTGGTGTCGCAAGAGCCGAAAGCGCGCGGCATCGTCGACGAGGTGCTGGCCCAGCGCGGGCTCGAGCGCGACGTCGCGCTGCGCGTGTCGCACTTCTTGCTGGTGCCGCCGATCATCGCCGCGACCGACTACGTCGCGGCGCTGAGCGAGATCGTGGCGCGTCCGATGGCGGCCGGCCTCTCGCTGCAACTGCTGCCGATGCCGCTCGAGGTGCCGACCGCAACGGTTCACATGATCTGGCACGAGCGGACCTCCGCCTCGCCCGCTCACGCGTGGCTGCGCGGCGTGATCGAGGAGGTCGGCAAGGGCGTCGCGGCGTCGTGCCGGAAGGCATTGAGGTAGGCGGCCGCGCGACCCGGATCACGGGGCGCGCACCGCGCTTCGCATCGCCACCGCTGCGACGCACGCGCCGCGCATCGGCGAGTCGCTAACCGTCGGAAATCGCGCATCGCCTCCGCTGGTCCCGGATGTGCAGTCGGGGTGCGCATCCTGCGCGCGACGATTGCCTGCGCTTCGTTTCTGCTCGTGGCGGTGCCGGCCCGCGCCGCGACGGCGGTCGAGCGCGCGGCGCCCGCCCTGCACCAGCAGCAGTTCAAGATGTCGTATGGACTGGGGATCGGCGCGAACGGCATCGCCAACGGGGTGGTCGAGGCGAAAATCAACCGGAGCTGGTACGGCATCACGCCGGTGGTGGGCGTTCGTTATGACTTTCTGTTCAACACGCCGCCGCCGCCCGATGCCTGGCCGCCGGGCTCGGAGGACGACAACGTCGACTGGCCCGACGGGACCGGGGTGATGGGCGAGGTCGGAATCCAATACCGACCGCTCTATCTGCTGGGCCCGGACATCAATCGCTGGGTCGACGCATATGTCGAGGCGGTGGGTCTCATCGGCACGATGAAAGATCGCGGGCAGTATTTTCTGGCCAGGAGCCTCGGATACGGCGGCGGCGTCGACCTTCAGGTCTTCGAGCTGCCGTCGTTCGATCGCGAGCTGGGCGGCATCATGCTGTCGACCGAATTTCGTGAGTTTCCGGTGACGAGCGACTTCACCGATCCCGCGCTGGGCGCGCACGGGCGCGCCCTCGGGCAGCACGAGATCTTGCTGGGCGTCGGTTATCGGACCGTCTTTTGATCTGGCGCGGCGCGGTCACGCGTTGCCCTGGGCCTCGGCCATGGCCTTCATCGGACCAAGAACGAACTTCGCGATTCGCCGGCGCACGAACGGTCGGGCGATCGGCGTCAGCAGCCGGAGCGGTCCCTTCAGTTGGACGTCGGCCTCCACCGTGTACCGCGTGCCGTGCGCGTCGGCTTCGAATCGATTGGTGAAGCGCGCATCGTAGAAGGGCTTGAACTCTTCGAGCCGGATCTCGCCGGGCGAGATGACGGTCAGCAGGTTCAACACCCGCCCCGCCTTGGCATGCTCGACCTCGATCGCCTTGGTGGTGTCGTTTTCGCGGATGAGACGCGTGCCCCGGATGGCCGGGAACAGCCGAGACCAGTGCCCGTAGTCCTGGTAGATCGCGCTCACCTGCTCGGGCGCAGCCTCGATGAGCTGCGATGCCACGGCATGTACGCTCATACCGTGAATGTGGAGATCCCGGCCGCGGAGTAAAGCGGAGCGCCGCTAGCGGCTGCTCAGCTCGGCGATCAGTTTCTTCAGGGTCGCGCCGTCGACCGGTTTGACCAGGTGGTGATGGAAGCCGGCCCCGCGCGAGCGACTCAGATCCTCCTCCTGCCCGTAACCGCTGATCGCGATCAGCGCCGCGCGGTCGTGCCCGGCCTGGCGCAGGCGCTCGGCGACCTGGTAGCCGTCCATCCCGGGCAGCCCGATGTCGAGCAGCACCAGCTCGGGCCGCGCCGTCGCCGCGGCCGCGATCGCGCCCGGTCCGTCGTAGGCGACGGTGACCTGGTGGCCGCTCAGCTTCAGCACGTACTGCAGCGCATCCGCCGCGTCCACGTTGTCGTCGACGACCAGCACGCGCAGGGGGGTCGTCTGGCCGTTGCGGGGCGCGGGCGGTGCGACCCACTCCACCGCAGCGACCGCCGGCGCGAGCGGCAGCCTCACGACGAATTCGCTGCCGCGTCCGGGCCCCTCGCTGATCGCGGTCACGTACCCGCCGTGCATCTTCACGAGCGTACGTACCAGCGTCAGGCCGATGCCCAGCCCGCCCTGGGCGCGGTCGGAGGAACGCTTCTCCTGCACGAACAGATCGAAAGCGTGCGGGATCAGATCGGAGCTCATGCCCGTTCCGTCGTCGCGGACGCTGACCACCGCGTGGCCGTCCTGCACGCTCGCCATCAGCGTGATGTGCCCGCCGGCGTCGGTGAACTTGGCGGCGTTGTTGACCAGGTTCGCGAACACCTGGACGATGCGCGTCGGATCGGCCTCCAGCGGCATCGGCTCGTGGGCCAGCGTCATCGTCAGCTGCTGGTGCTTCTCGAGCATGAGCGGCCGGCTCACCTCGACGGCCTGCATCAGCAATCCGGCCAGCTCGACGTTCTGCTTCCGAAGCTCGATCTTTCCCTGGCTGACGCGCGAGACGTCCAGCAGGTCGTCGAGCAGCCGTTTCATGTGCTGCACCTGCCGGGCGATGACCGCCTGATAGGCCGACCGCAGCGGCTCGTCGTTCGGGCCGACCCGCTCGATGATCTCGATGGCGTTCAGGATCGGCGCCAGCGGGTTGCGCAGCTCGTGCGACAGCATCGCCAGGAATTCGTCCTTGTGACGATTCGCCTCGCGCAGCTCCCGCTCGGCGATCTTGCGTTCGGTGATGTCCTGGCAAGTCCCGAACATGCGGATCACCGTTCCGCTCAGGTCGCGCTCGAAGTCGGTCCAGGTGTGCATGTGGCGGACCGTTCCGTCGGGGCGGACGACCCGGAATTCGTTTTCGAACGCCTCGCCCCGCTGAAGCATGTTGGGGCGCGTGTTGCGCATGCGTTCGCGGTCCTCCGGATGGACCAGCGCGTAGAAGCCGGCTGGCGTTGCCTCGACGGTGCCCGGCTCGAAGCCGAACATTCGATAAGTCTCGTCTGACCACCAAACCGTTCCGGCGCGTACGCCGTTGGCGTCCGCCATCATCACCTCGTAGCTGCCGACGTGGGCCGTCGACTGCGAGCGTTCCAGCATGGACTCGCTCCGGCGCAGGGCGCGCTCGGCGGCCTTGATGGCCGTGACGTCGTTCGAGAGCACGACGAAGCCGCGGACGCGGCCGCCGGAGTCGACGTGGGGAATGTACGAGGCGCGAATGTCGCGGACGGGTCCGTTCTTGTAAGGGATGCGGTCCTCGAAGGTGACCATCTCGCCGCCCAGCGCGCGTTCGACGTGGGGCCGGAGCTGCGCCCATGCCGTCGGGCCCAGCACCTCGCTGACGTGACGCCCGCGCAACGTCTCGGGCGCGTAGCCAAACCAGCGCCGGTAACTTTCGTTGCACCAGACGTAGCGCGCGCCGGCGTCGATGTACGAGAGCAGCGCGGGAACGGCGTTGGCTGCGAATCGCAGCTGCGCCTCGTTCTCGCTCAGCTCTTCCTCGCCCGGCACGCGGGGAACTTTCTCGCTTTAATCCGCCTGGGGCAAGTCCAGTCCATTCAGGTGCTTCACGACCTGGAACAGGTCGCCGGTGCGATAGAAATCGACGGCGATGATGTTGGGGAGGTGCGCGCGCTCCTGCGTGCACGCCTCGGCGCGCTCGAGCAGGAAGTCATAGCGGTTGATGATGGCTGCGTTCGACGGGCGCGGCGTCGGCGGGGTCTCGATCCAGTGGTTGATCTGAAACAGCGATCCGGTCGTCGCGCCCCGATTGACACGGCAGGACAGCTGGGCCGGCGCGGAGGCGCGATACGGGGTCTCCTGGATGGAGGCGAACGCCGGGTACATCCAGTCGACGCCGGTTTTTCCCGATTCCAGGAAGGTGACGACCCGCTGGCCCGACGCCGCCATCTCGTCGAGGGTCGGCCAGGGCGGCCGGGGCGCTCCGCGAAAGACCAGCGCGGCGAGGCCGCTGTCCGCGAACGCCGCCGCGAGCTCGTCGGGGCGGACGTAGTCCTCGATCACCAGGATCACGACGTCGCGCGGGTGGGCGGTGAGAAAATCACGCATCGTGCGCAGCCACGGCACGAGGGACTGCGAGCCGAGCTCGCAGAAACCGTGACAGAGATAGAGCGCGCGCGGTCCCTCCGGCGGGCCGACCAGCCGCTCGCGGATCCGGAACGCCGCCTCCAGCCCCTCCTTGCCGACGGCATTCTCGACCTCGCGCATGAACCCTGGTCCGCTGCCGAGCTCGGTCTTGACCCGCCCCGCGACCGGGATCCCCGCGAACACGTCGATCAGGAACGCGCGCACGCCGTCGTCCAGCTGGGTGGCGACGCCGCGCTCCTGCTGCGCGAACATCCAGCCGCGCCTGTCGACCGCGGACATCGAATTGTGCGTTCCCGCGAAGACGACTTCGTCGAGCCGCCGCTCGCACAGGCGCTGATCGCCGTTGCAGCCCGCGCCCAGGCGCACGATCGACGGCTCGCGCGGCCGCGTCACCCAGGCGGTCGCGGCCGCCAGCACGCCCGCGAGCGCCAGCAGCAGGAACGATCGGCGATCGGTCAGGCGCTCGGCGGCGCCGCGCTCCACCGCCACTTCGTCGGGCAGGGCGCGAAGCCCGAGCCGGAACAGCGCCTGCAGACCCGCGAAGGAGAGGACCACGCCGACCGCGACAGCCAGCGCCGACAGCGTGGCGGCAGGGCGGACGATCAGGCAGACACCGCCGCCGAGCAGGAGCGCGCCGCGGGTCAGGCGCTGCGCGGTCGACAGGGGCGGGCGCGTCAGCCACATCCAGGCCGATCGGGCCCTGTCCGGCAGCCAGGCACGGCCCGTCAATGAATGCGCGGCCGCGGAAAGGGCGATGCCGACCGCGCCGAGCCCGAGGCCGAGCCCACGCAGCCCGCGGGTGAAGGCGTCGAACAGCCCGGCCGCCGCCTGCTGCGCGAGCGGCCCGGCGGGCGCGACCCGCACGATCGCGCGTCCCGCCGGGATCAGGAGAAGCAGCGCGAGGCCGGCCAGCGCGACGTCGATCGAGGCGCGGCGCAGGGCCTGCGCGCGGCGCGGCGCCAGGGCGATCCCCGCGATCAGCAGCGCCAGTCCGGCGATCGTCCCGGCCCGGGCCGCCCAGGCCAATTTTCGCCCGATCTGCCACACGTCGACGATGAACCGACTGGCCCCGCTGTCGCCCAGGGTGGCGATGGCCGCCGAGATCCGGCCGGGGATCCGCGCGGCCAGCGTCGGGCTGGCGTTGGTCAGCGCGCCCCGCAGGACGACGCCGGCGTCGGGGATCGACAGCAGCACGTTGCGGCCGCCCTTCGACAGGACGGTGGCGTGGGCCTGGCGGGCGGTGACGCGCACCAGGCCCCGGAAGGCGTCGGTCGCGACGGCGCTCTGGGCCGTCGCCAGGATGATCGGACGAACGGCGACGAGATCGGGCTTCTCGCGCAGGATCGCGCGCGTGATCTCGTGGGCCACGTACGCGGAGACGCGTCGATCGGTCAGGCTGGCCGCGAGGCGGTCGGCGAAGGCGTCGCTGTCGAACAGGCCGCGCCGGATCTGCCCCAGCGCCGCGCTCGCCGCCACCAGGAGAACGCCCAGCGTCGCCAGCAGGTGCGCGGCGACCCGCCGGAGGCGGCCGCCGCCCCGACCGATCGGCGCACCGTCGGCGTCCCCGCGGCCCAGCTGCGAGCTCACCCAGGCGAATGGTGGCAGCGCCCGGCGGCGCGCACAATGCGCCGCCGGCTGATCGCGCGGCGATCGACCGCCGCGCGCCGAGCTTGCGGGCCCGCACGGGCCGGCGCAGGTTGAACCCTGAGGCGCGGAGCGAGCACGCGCGACCGCGCCGAGGTGGCGTCGTGAACGGGGAAACGCGACCATACGAGCCGGCCGGCGTCGGGGATCTCCGCGCCCAGCTGCGCGAGCGCGTCTGGCCGATCGACGAACGCCTCTTCATGATGGTGGAGGTCCCGGTCCAGACGCCGTTCACCCTGGACGCGCTGTTCGATCGGCTCGAAGAGCTGGCGGCCGGGCTCGACCGGTTCGCGTATGTGATCGACCTGACCGGCGTCACGAGGCCGGACGCTCGGGTTCGGGAGAAGCTGCGGCAGAGGGTCGGGCGGATCAACCCGCGGCTGGTCCACGTCGGCGTCGTGATCGGCGGCAGCGCCGTCATCCGCGCGGTCGCGAAATTGGCGGCCTTCGCCACCGGGTTCCGCTCGTTCAGCTTTCACGTCTCGGTCGACGAAGCAGTGGAGGCCTGCCGTCGTGCCCTCGGGTGACGTGCGGCTCGTCGAGCAGGTGCTGGAACACATCGCAGAAATCAGCACCGGCAAGTGTTCCATCACAGATGACAGCATCGCCGCCGAGGCCGATCCTGCCGCGCAGGAGATCCTGGCCGGCCTGCTGATGCTGTACGAGGACCTCGAGTACGCTCAGCAGCGCCAGTCCGCGTTGATGGAGGAGCTGCGGGACGCGATCCGCGCGCGTGACGAATTCCTGTCGGTCGCTTCGCACGAGCTCAGAACGCCGATCACGACCCTGGCCTTGCAGGTCGACGGCCTGACCCGTCTGATGCGGGAGCCAGTCCCGGGCCAATCGTCCGAGAAAGTTTCGCGGCGTCTGGAGGTCACCCGGCGACAGGTCGATCGCCTGGCGGCGCTGGTGACCACGCTCATCGACGTTTCGCGCGTGACGGCGGGGAAGGTGCAGGTGGAGCGGCAGCCCGCGGACCTGGTCGAGGTGCTCCGGTCGGTCGTCGAACGTTTCGGCGAGGAGGTGCTGCGCAGCGGCTCCTCGCTCCACTTCGAGAGCCGGGGTCCGATCTGGGGCGCCTTCGACGCCTCCCGCATCGACCAGGTGCTGAGCAACCTCCTGTCCAACGCCATCCGTTACGGGCGCGGCCGGCCGATCGTGGTCGGCGTCGCCAGCGCGGGCGAGACCGCCCGTTTCTGGGTCGAGGATCGCGGCATCGGCATCGCACCCGAGCATCAGGCCCGCATCTTCCAGCGCTACGAGCGGGCGGCGCCCGCGGCCAACTACGCCGGGCTGGGGCTGGGCCTCTGGATCTCGCGGCAGCTGGCGGAGGCGATGGGCGGAACGATCTCCGTCCGCAGCCAGCTCGATGACGGATCGGTCTTCACCGTCGAGATTCCGCGCCACGGGTGACGGGCGTATCCTGGGCGGGATGAAGTGGGTCCGCCGGGCGGTGGTCGTGCTGGTCGTCGGTGGGGCGGGCGTGTTCGTCTGGTGGTCGATGCAGGCCTACGCCTGCAAGAAGCTGGAGGACCGGCTGTGCGCGTTCGCCGCTGATTCCTGCGACAACGTCAGAAAGGCGTTCAAGTTCGGCAAGCCGACGCCCGCGGCCTGCCGCCGCGGCAACCAGGCGATGGACGGGATCGCCGGCGTCGACACCGATCTGCAGGTGATCATGGTGACGAAGCTCTTCTCCGAGCTGTTCGGGATGCAGAAGATGAATGAGGCGCAGCACGACGCGATGATGTTGATGAGCGGCATCGCGTTCGATCTGGAGAAGCATCGGTCGCCCGACGCGGACAAGAAGAAGCTGATCGCGATCGGGCCGACCGCCTGCATGGCGGTGCTGTACCGCCTGCGCGACGGCAAGGACAGCGATGAGATGCAGGCGATCTTGTGGGAGGTGCTGGTCGGCCTGCGCGGCAAGGATCTGGGCGACGACGGTCAGCCCTGGCAGGACTGGTGCAACGAGGTCATCAAGGCCAATCGCACCGATGCGGTGACTTCACCGGCGCAGTGAATCTGCGCTGCCGCCAGGAGGCGGCCGCTCGGGCAAGTTGATCTCGTCCTGCACGATGTAGAGCGGACGGCGCTTCACCTCTTCGTAGATGCGGCCCACGTACTCGCCGAGGATCCCGGTCATCAAAAGCTGCGCTGACGATCCGAGACCGACCAGGATCATGATCGTCGTCCAGCCGCGGACGACCCCGCCGAAGAACTTCGAATAAAGCGCCCATCCGACGCCGGCGACGGCGACCAGCCCGGCCAGCAGCCCCAGCCAGGTCGCCATCCGCAGTGGGACGGTCGAGAACGACGTGATGCCGTCGATCGCGAAGCGGAGCATCTTGCGCACCGGATACTTCGTCTCGCCCGCGAACCGGGCCGGGCGTTCGTAGGCGACCGAGGTCTGGCGGAAGCCGACCCACCAGACCAGGCCGCGCACGAACCGGTGGTGCTCGCGCAGCGCGCGCAGGGTCAGCACGACCGGACGGCTCATCAGGCGGAAGTCGCCCGCGTCGGCCGGGATCGACGCACTGCCGAGCATTCCGCGCAGCAGGCGATAGAAGACAGCCGCGGTCAGCCGCTTGAACGCGGATTCGCCGTGCCGCCGCGAGCGCACGCCGAACACGACGTCGAAGCCCTCGCGCCAGCGGGCCAGCATCTGGCCGACGACCTCGGGCGGGTCCTGCAGGTCGGCGTCCATCACCACCACCGCCTGGCCCTCGGCGCGGTCCAGGCCCGCCGTGATCGCCATCTGGTGGCCGAAGTTGCGCGACAGCGACAGCACCTTGTAGCGCGGCTCGGCCGTCGCCAGCTGCTTCAGCAGCGTCGGCGACCGGTCCTTCGAACCGTCGTCGACGAAGATCACCTCCCACGAATCGCCGACCCCGCTCCCGACCTCGGCCAGGAACGCGCGCAGCCGACGGTCCAGTTCCGGGATGATCGCTTCCTCGTTGTAGATCGGAAGAACCAACGAGAGGACGGGACCCTCCATCCCGGCCCTTATATCATCGGGTCCCGTGCCCGGAGCCACCGGACCCCCCCGACCCACGACGCGGACGTTCAAGGCGCTCGTCATCGCGACGTTCGCCCTCGGCGCGCTGCTGCGCGCGCCCACGTTCGCGCGCCCGCTGCTGTCGGACGACGAGGCGATCTACGCCACGACCGCCGACGCGATGGCGCGCGGCGATCTTCTCTACCGCGACGTCGTCGACCACAAGCCGCCGCTCATCTATTCCATGTACCGGCTCGGCTTCGCGGCCTTCGGCCGGTACGGCACCCAGGGGGCGCACGCGCTGGTCGTCCTGTCGGTGCTGCTGACGGCGGGGTTTCTGTTTGCGATCGGGGGGCGCGGGCGATCGCCGGGATCGCGAGGCGAAGGCCTGGCCGCCGCCGGCCTGTTCTTGATCTTCTCCACCACCTGGCACGACTACGACGCGCTGGCGGCGAACTGCGAGCTGTTCCTGCTGGCGCCGCAGGCCGCGGCCGCCTGGCTGCTGCTGCGCGCGCTCGATCGTCCGTCGCCCGGTGTCCGGCAGTGGGCGATCCACCTCGCTGTCGGCGCGCTGATCGGCGTGTCGGCGCTGTTCAAGGTCCAGGGCCTGACCTTCCTCGGCGCGTCGATCGGCTTCCTGGCGTGGTGGTCGTTTCTCCGCCAGGCGCGCTGGTCGCGGGCCGTCGGAGCGGCGCTCTGCCACCTGGCCGGCGCGCTGGTCCCGCCCGCGCTCTACCTTCTCGGGTGCGCGCGCGCCGGCAACGCCGCGGCGGCGTTCTACTGGTTCAAGTTCAACTTCTCGTACGTCGGCGCCGGCCTGAGCGGGTTCGCGGCGATCGCGCGCGGTCTCCGCCGGACGTTGCTGATCGGCGGCGCGGCCCTGGTCCCGTACGCGCTCGGTCTGGCCGCGGCGATCGTGGTCGCGGTCGGCGTGGCGCGCGTGATCCGCCACCGGCGCGCGCCCGGGTTCGACGCCAACGCGCCGCCCGCACCGGCGGTGCTGGGCCTGCTCTGGCTCGTCACGTCCGCCGTCGCCGTGACGGCCGGCGGGCGTTTCTTCGGCCACTATTTCCACCTGGTGCTGGCGCCGCTGTGTCTGCTGGCTGCGCCCGTCTTCTGCCGGCTCTGGAGCCAGGGCGCCTCGCGCCGCGCGTCCTTGATCCTGTTGTGCGCGCTGCCGGCGCTGGCGTTCTTCGCGCTCGCCACCTTCGCCCGGCCGCTCGCCGGCGCTCTCGACGAGCGCGAGCCGCCCTATGCCGAAGTCGCGGCGTCGATCGACCAGCTCACCGCCGCCGATGAACGGATCTTCGTCTGGGGAAATTCTCCTCAGCTCTACGTGCTCGCGCGGCGTCCCATGGGGGCGCGGTTCTCCTTCTGCAACTACATGACCGGCGAGAGCCCGGGCACCCCGACCGAGACAGGGCAGTGGAACGCCGACGCCAACCAGCTCCCCGCCGCCTGGGAAATGCTGTTCGCCGATCTCGACCGTCGTCGCCCCGCGCTGCTCGTCGATGCGGCCGCCGCCGGCTGGGACGGCTACGACAAGTTCCCGGTGGCGCGCTACCCGCGGTTGCGCGCGTACGTCGATCGCCACTACTGGCCAGTCGGGGTACGCGCGGGCGTCGTCCTCTATCGCCGGCTGCCCTGAGTGAAACCTCTCGCCGGTGCGCGATTCCGCTCACGGCGCTATTCGGGCATCATGACGGAGTCGTGACTCGAACGCGGGCCCTCTTCGGCTTATGCGCTGGATTGTTTCTCGGGTTGGGGATTGGCCGCGAATTGCCCGATCCCGATCTTCAGCTCGATGGCCGAGTGCGAAATGACCTGCCAGCCTCCAGCGGGGGCTTCGGCGCAATGCCTGTCCGCGCTGACCGAACAATATAACTGCGTGGCTTCCCGGACGGCGAGCGAGACCTGCGCCAACCAAGGCTGCGACGCCGAAGTTGCTGTCGCCACCGACGCCTGTCGCTGACGACACCTGCGCGAGTGAGCTATCGCGGGGCGGGCAGGATGCGGCCACCGCGCACGCTGCGCACCAGGAAGACGGCGGTCGCCACGACGGCGACCGGGACGACGTGGGTCAGGTGGTAGGTGAGCGCGTAGGCGAGGGCGACGTCGCGCGGCACGCCACCCATGATCAGGGCGGCCGCGGCGCCGGCCTCGAACGTTCCGAAGTTTCCCGGCGCCGCCGGGATCGCGATGGCGGCGTTGATGCCCACCAGCGTGAGCAGCGCCGTCCCGAGGCTGACTTCCAGACCGAAGGCGCGCTGGAACAGCAGCAGCATCGCGATCTCGGCCGACCATCCGACCAGCGATAGCGCGGTCATGGCCGCCACCCGGCGCGGCGTGGACGCCTCCAGTCCCGACGACAGCGCCTGCTGCGCGCGCGGCCAGCGCCCGAGCCTCGGCACCAGCCGGCGCCCGGCCCGCAACAGCGCGAAGTACGCCGCCACCAGGATGCCCGACAGGACCAGGGCGGGCGCGCCTAGTCTCGCGACCAGCGCGGCGACGAGGATGAGCAGCGCCAGCGCCAGCAGCTCGGCGGCGCGCTCGGCCCACGAGCTGGCGTAGTCGAGCGCCAGCCGCCCTTCGCGGGGCCGCAGCCGCGCCGCGCGGACCAGATCGCCGCTGCCGAACCCGATCGCGGCGTTCGCGAGCAGGCCTTCGAGGGTCGCGGCCAGCACCGCGCGAAACCGCGGCGGGTCGAGCAGCGCCACGCGCCAGCGCGCCGCCTTGAGCGGCAGGAAGACCGCGAAGTTGATCAGGATCGACGCCGCGATGGCCCAGGGAGCGCCCGCGGATAGCTGAACGGTCCACGGTTTCTCTCGCCACAGGACCACCGCCAGCAAGGCGAGGGGCAGGGACCGCAGGGCGATCTTCAAATACCGCGACGTCACGCGCGATCCAGCGTCAGGAACGAAAAGCCCGCGGCGCGCAGCCGCTCCAGCACGCGGGGCAGCGCGGCCAGCATCGGTTCGATGTCGGGGCGCTCTTCGTCGCCGCGGCCGTCGTGCAGCAGCAGGACCATGCGCGCGCGCGCGAAACGCGTCGCCCGGCTCACCAGAACATCGGGGTCGGGCCGGTCGGTGTCCCAGATCCCGCGGCTCCACGCCCAGAGCTGACAGCCGAGCTTGCGCGCCGCCGCCAGCGCCGCCGCGCTCTTGAGGCCGTGCGGCGGGCGGTAGAGGCGGGCGGGCTCGGCGCCCAGCGCGGACAGCTCGCCGATCGCCGACGACAGCTCGCGCTCGACGGCCGCCTGGCTGTCGCGGTGGATCTTGCGGTGGGTGACGCCGTGAATCGCGACGGTGTGCCCCTCGTCGACCAGCAGGCGCAGCATGTCGGGGTGGCGGCGCGCGTTGGCCGCCAGCACGAAGAAGGTCGCCTTGATCTGGTGGCGTCTCAGGATCTCGACCACGCGCGCCGTGCCGGCGCTGGGGCCGTCGTCGAAGGTGATGGCGCACGCCCGCTCGGGCCGCTGCGGCAGACGCCAGCAAACGCGCCCGAGCGGATCGAACGCGGGGATCTCCCGGAACGCGATCGCGCCGCCGCCCAGCGCCGCCGCCCCGAGGATCGCGATCTTGGCGGGCACGGCGACGGCGGGCAGGGCGAGCACCAGCGCGACGCCCGCCCCGATCGCGAGCAGCGCGAGCACGCGCTTCACCCACGACGCGCGCGTCGCGCCCATGACTAGGCGGCGGCCTTGGCGCCCACCGCGGTCAGCTGGGCGGGCGGCCGCGCGGCGCGTTCGAAGACGTCGAGAATCCGACCGCCGATCCGGGTCCAGTCGAACGCCTCGGCGATGGCGCGCCCGCGCGCGATCCGATCGCTCTGATCGCTGCGGACCGTGTCGAGCACGGCCGCGGCGAACGCCTCGGCGCTGCCGTCCTTCGCGACGATCACGTTCGACCAGTGCTCGCCCGCCCGATCGGCGCCGAAGGCCGGCAGCGCGACGACGGGCAGGCCCGCGGCGAACGCCTCCAGCACCATGATCGAGAACCCGACGGTGCGCGCCGGCAGCAGAAACACGGACGACGACGCGAGGAGCTCCGGGCGCTCGTCGTAGACCGCGCCCAGAAATTCCACACGCTCGCGCAGGTCCGCCGGCACCTTGGCCTGCAGCCGTTCGCGCAGCGGCCCGTCGCCCGCCATCAGCAGGCGCACGTTCGGCAGCTGGGGGGCGATCCGGGCGAAGGCGTCGATCGCGACGTCCGGACCGTTGCGCTCCTCGAGCCGCCCCAGAAAGACGAGGTTGCGCAGCCCGGGCCGGCGGTAGCGGGCGGAGGGGCCGACGCGCCAGTACGCGGCGTCGATCCCGTTCGGGATGATGGTCGGCTGGAAGTGGGCGTAGCGGCCCATCGACTGCGCGGTCGCCTCCGAGACCGCGATGACCGCCGCGGCGCGCCGGAAGACCCAGCGGTAGTAAGGTGCGATCCGGTGCCGCCAGGCGGCGTCGGGAAAACAGGAGTGCAGCGTCAGCACCTTCGGGCCGCGAAACAGCGACAGCGCCCAGAACGCCAGGCCGACGTCGCACGGACCGTGGATGTTGAGCAGGTCGAACTGGCCCTTGCGGAGGGCGCGATGGAAGTTGTACGCGGCGAGCGGGCCGATCGTGGCCTGGAAGAAGGTGCCGCCGCTGCCGATGGTGCGGGCGCGGCCGACGCGAATGACGCCGCGCTCGGCGTCGGCGGGACCAGGCGCGGACGAACGCGGCGGGCGGCCGGTCAGGACGGTCACTTCCACCCCCTGACGCGACAGGAGATTGCGCAGGTGGCGGACGTGCTCCTGGATGCCGCCCAGGTTCGGAAAATAACTCTCGGCCACGATGCCGACGCGCAGAGGTCGCATTGAGGAAAAGGGCCTCATCTTACATGCCCCTGCGCGCGCCAGAGGATCTCGGTTGGGCGGAAATCCCTCTCATTTTTGGCGTGGATGAGCCCGCCATCACGGTCCCCGGGCGTAAATTTCCAGGTCGCCCGCGGCGAACACGCGCCGATAACGCGCGGGGATCATGGCCCGGGCCTCGGGCGGCATCGCCCAGGTCAGGACGTGGCTGAAGCGCGGCTCGGCCTCGCGCCAGAACGCGTTCCAGAGGTCGCGCCAGATGATCGGACACGCTTCGTCGAGCTCGATCTCGCGGAATTTCTTGCACAGCCGCGCCGGCGTACCGCTCATCTCGGCGGCCCGATCGAGAAACGGCGGGATCAGCGCGGCGGGCGGGAATTCTCGATAGGTGATCGGATACGAGCGTTCGATCGCGAAGACCAGCGGCGCCGACGTGTTCTTCGCGACAGTGTAGTACGCCCAGGCGTGGGTCAGGCTGGCGGTAAATTCTCCGGTCTTCTTCTTCTTGAACAGCAACGGAAGCAGCGTGGCGCGTTCGGGAACGGCGTCGATCCCGGCGGTGAACTCGGCGCGGTCGCGATCCAGCCGCACGTAATCGACGCCGGTGACGGCGGAGAACGACAGCGCGCAGGCGGCCAGCAGTATCGCGACCGGTCGCGGCACGGTGGTCGGCAGCCGCACCGCCATCCCGGCCCAGATGAACGGAACGAAGCGGCAGTTGAGGTGGTACCAGTTGCTCAGCATCTCGGGCAGGAGGGCGTGAGCCACCAGCAGCATCACCACCGCCGGCACGGTGAAGAACGGGCGCACGACGTGCCGCTGCTTCCAGGCGAAGTACGGCAGCAGCAGCGCCGGCACGATCGTCATGCTCCCCCAGCGGGTCAGCGCGCCGGAGACGTCGGTCCACAGGTGCTCGACGATCTCCCATGGATTGAGAAACGAGATCATGCCGGCGGCGTGCGTCGTCGTGTTCGCCGCCTTCACGAGGTGGTGCTGCGCCGTCACCAGCGCCAGCAGCGCGGCGGGCGCGAGCGGCGCCAGCAGCGCGACGCCCGTCCGGATGCGCGCGCGCCAGCTCGCGCGCGTCGCGGCGTGCAGGGCGGCGAGGCCGCCCACCACGGCAAGCGGAAAGGGATGCGCGTACCAGAGCCCGACGGCGAGGGCCGCGATCGCGGCGCCGCGCGCCAGGGTGGGACGCTCGCGCTGCCGATCGATCACGGTCAGCAGGATCAGCGAGAGCCCGAACGCGAACGAAAAGTTCAGGAACCCCATCACGTAGGAGAAGCTGTGCACCAGCGGCCAGACGAAGCAGGCCGCCACCGGCAGCGCGCGCCGCCCGGCGAAGTGGACGATGAAGACAGGCAGCGCGATCGCGTTCATCGCCAGCGTGATCGCGGCGAAGGCGCGCGCCGCGCCGAACAGGCCGTGGCTGCCGACCAGATGGAACCAGAGGGTCAGCAGGCAGTTCGCCTTGAAGAGGCCGTTGAAGCCGTACTGCGGATACAGGTCCGGGTGCGCGATGATGTGCGCCGTGGCGACGTGATTGGGCAGGTCCTGGAACGGCGGCAGATCGACCAGCAGCAGCGGCCACGCCGCCAGCACGAACAGCACCAGCGCGACCAGCGCGGTCAGCCGCGCGTCCGACCGCCAGCTCGACGGCAAAGATCCTCTGGGATCGGGTTCGCTCATTGCGATAGCCTGGCCCCACCGGGCACCCGGAGATGCGTCCCCGTCCGCTCCACGTCGCGCTGTTCCTGCTGACAGCCGGCTTTCTGGTCGCGCGCCTGCCGGTGCTGCCCAATCGGATCTTCGATCCCGACGAGTTCGAGCACGCCCACGCCGCCTGGCGGATGTTCGAGGGCCAGGTCCCCTACAAGGACTTCTTCGAGCATCACACGCCCTGGTACTACTACGTGCTCCGGCCGTTCTTCAATTGGTTCCCGGTCGACGCGTCGTTCGAGGCTGCGCGGCACTTTCTGATCGCCGGACGCGTCCTGTCGTTCGCGCTGACCGTCTTGACGGCCTGGCTGGTCTACCGGATCGGGCGCCTCTGGCTGGATGCGCGGACCGGTCTGGTGGCGGCGCTGTTCTTCGTGGCTCAACCGGTCGTCCTGCAGAAGACGGTCGAGATGCGACCGGATGTGCTCGCGGTCGCGTTCCTCGTGGCCGGGCTCATGCTTCTGCTTCGCGGCCTCGAGCAGGGCGCCGCCGCGGCCCCGCCCCGGCTGCGCTGGTTCGTCGCGGCGGGGCTGGCTGTCGGGGCCGCCGTGATGAGCACCCAGAAGATCCTGTTCGCGCTGCCGGGACTGGTGATCGGCCTCGGCATCTGGGCCGTCTTCTCGGAGTGGAAGAGCGGCGTCGCGCGTGGCCGCATCGTCGCGGTCCTGACCTTCGGCCTGGCGGTCTGCGTCCCGGGCGTGCTGACCTGGGCCTGGTTCGCCCTTCACCACGCCGGCCGCGAATTCATCGCCAACAACCTCCTCCTCAACGCCGGCTGGAAGCACTTCGACACGCACCAGCGCGAGCGGGTGGTCCACACCAGCCGGCCCATTCTGCTGCTCGCGTTGCTCGGGGCGGCGTTGCCGCTGTGGCGAATGTTCCGTCTACGGGAGCGGCGGGACGCCGACGTTGTCTTGCTGTGCACGGCAGTCAGTCTGATCGCCGGCCTGCTGATCGTGCCGGTGGCGCACCGGCAGTACTACCTGATGCCGGCCCCGATCGTCTGCCTGTTCGCGGCCAGCGCCGTGTTCGCGGTCGTCGACCGCGCGCCGGAACGTCTTCGCCCGTGGATCATCGGCGCCGCGATGATCGCGCTGGCGCTGAAGCCGCTCAGCGGCTTGCAGGACGCCTATCACGAGCCGAACGGCGAACAGCTCGCCAAGCTGCGCACCGTCTTCGAGCGGACGCAACCGTCCGACGTCGTGATGGACGGCTGGGAAGGCCTGGGCGTGTTCCGCCCGCACGCCTTCTTCTATTTCTTCCTTCACGAGGAGGCGCGCGCGATGCTTCCGCCCGGGCGGCTCGCCGCGTTCCTCGACGATCTCGAGGCCGGGCGGGTCCAGCCGAAGTTGATCGTCCTCGACAAGAACCTGCGCGCGCTCGGTCCGAGGTTCCTCGCCTTCGTCGCGGCCCACTACGCCAGCAGCGACGGCCTGCTCTTCTTTCGCGACCGTTAGTGTCGGGTCAGATCGCGGATCGAGCCGAGCGCCTGCTGCACGGCCTCTGCCTGCCGGCGCGTCTTCATGCAGCCCGTCGCCACCTCGAGGAGAACGGCCAGACCGTCCAGGCCCTCGTGCGCGCCGTCCCCGATGAACTTCTTCTCGTGCGGGTCGAAACCGAGATCGACCATCACGGGCGCGCCGCCGTCGGGATGCAGCTCCCACTGGAGGCCGTCGAAGAAGATCGTGACCGCATGCTCGCCGATCGCCAGCCGCGCCTTGTTGTCGCCGGCGGTGGCCGTCTTCATCCGGCTGGCGCCGGCCAGCGCGCCGAGCTCCCGGATCAGCTCGCGGGCGGCGTCGCGGCGCGCTCCCAGGTCGGGGGCCAGAACGTCAGCGGCCGACTCGAGGATCTGCCTGGCGCGCGTCTCGTCGTACTTGCCCATGCGTCACCTCCGGACGAGCGCACATCGGCAGGAGGGGGCGCGGGCTTGAGCGGGCTGCAAGCCCCTGTGATTCCAAGGGAATGCGGCCCCTCACCCTAACCCTCTCCCCGCTTCGCGGGGCGAGGGGAAAGAAAGAAAAAAGGTCAGAAATAGAGCGCGAGGCGGACGCGGAGGCTGTACATCTCGTCGTCGTAGGTGACGGGCGGATCGTCGTCTGACGTGATCCAGTGGCCGCGCGCGTAGCCGCCGACCACCTTGATGTAGAGCTGCTGGAAGAGGACGTACTGCGCGGCGACGAAGGTCTGCATCTGCCAGTAGTGGTCGACCACGCCGTTGCCGAAGGGCGCGTTCTGATCGTCGTAGACGGTGTAGAGCGCGCCGAGGCCGACCAGGAACGGGTGCTTGGGGCTGCCGTTCGAGATGTTCGCGAAACCGCCCACGCTGGTCCGGGTCAGGCTTCCCTTCGCGTTCAGCTGGTTCTTGCTGTCGATGCTCCAGATGGTTCCCTGCGCCGCGTTGAGCCCGAACTCGAGGTGCGGCAGGAAGACGAACTGGATCGCGCCGCCCACCCCCTTCTGCGTCGTGTTGGTCGGATCGCTCGGGTGCTGGGCCTTCAAATGCTGGTACTCGACGCCGCCTTTCAGCTTCACCCAGCCCATGTCGAAGATGGCGACGGGGCGGGTCGCGTACGTCGGATTGCCGCCGAAGCTTCCCGCCATGCCCAGGAACTCGAAGCGCAGATACGGCAATGGATAGTAGTGGAAGGCCGCGTTGCCCGCGGCGCCTGCCGGCCGGAACTGGTTGTCCGTCAGCCCGTAGAACGCGGGATTGAAGATGTCGCCCTGGCCGAACGCGCCCTGTCGTTCGAACGTGTTCTGGTCCAGCGCCATGCCGAGGTGAAAGACCTCCCAGCCTTCGAAACGACCGAGCATCAGGTCCCACTGGCTCCAGCGTCCGATTCGCAGCCACAGATCGTCGGTGTCGGCGCCGCCGAGGTCGGCCCGGTTGATCGTTTGATCCTCGGTACCGACCAGCTCGACCTGACCCTGCACGAACCAGCCGTCGTCGAGCGAATAGGTGGGCGTGATACGGGCCAGCATGCGCGCCTGCTGTTTCCAGTACGAGCTCTGGCTCTGCTGGAGCCCGGTGTAATCACCCCAGGGGGAGAACTTCTGGTATGCGTTGTCGATCCATCCCCAGCCGGAGAAACCGATCACGAAGCGCGAGCCCGTGCCCACGGCCGGCATGTACGGCCACTGCAGTCCATGAAAGGTCAGCCAGAGGGAGCCGTAGGGCAGGCCGCGGGTCTGCGGTTCGGGGTACGCCCACGCGGGCAGCCGCTGGATGCCGATCTGGGTGACGGAGGCAGGATCCGGTTCGACCGTCAGCTGGCCGGCGGGCCGCGGCTCCTTGGCGTTCGCGCCGACGACCGCCGTCGGTTCGGCGATCGGCGGCGGCGTGGCCGGGAACGATTTATCCGTCGAGGGTGGCGGCGGCGGCGCCGGCGCCGGTTCGGCGACGGGGGCAGGCGCGGCCGGAGCCGGCTGACCGGCCACCGGCGCGACCTCCGGATCCGCGGCGAACGCCGCCGATGAAGCTCCGACAATGAAGGCCGTCAGAACGATGAACGAAGATTTGGCAGCGCATGTGCGTGTTCTCATGAGGTCCATTCAAAGCCGTTCATTTCGAGGCCCCGGATCCGCTGATTAGTAGTTGCTGGATGCCTTGCTGTAGCCGGTCACGTTCACCGTCCCGGTCTTCTGAAAGTTGACCGAGCTGCCACCGACGCTGATGTTGATCGGCCCGTCCTCGACCACCCACTGGTTGCTCGCCATGTCGTAGTAGTCGAGATCCCTGAGACGGATCGGGATCAGGACCTGCTTCTTTTCTCCGACGCCGAGACTGACGCGGGTGAACCCTTTCAGCTCCTTCTTGGGCCGTCGCGCCTTGCTCATCGGGTACGAGACCCACGCCATGACGATCTCGTCGCCGGCCACGGTGCCGGTGTTTTCGACCGTCACGTAGACGGGCAGGATGCCGCCCTCGCTCATGTCCGTGCACCCGAGCTGCAGATCGTCGTACTGGAACGTCGTGTAGGAGAGGCCGTACCCGAACGGAAACCGCGGGGTCTGGCCGAACTGGTCGAACCGCGAGTAGCCGACGAAGTAATCGAAGGGGGTCGGGCCGCTGTCGGCCTTCAGCTCCTCGTAGTCGCCGACCTGCATCCCCCAGGTGAAGGGCAGCTTGCCGCCGAAGTTGGCGCGGCCAAACAGCAGGTCGGCCAGCGCCTCGCCGCCCCGCTGGCCCGCGTACCACATCATGACGACGGAGGGCACCTGGTCGATCCACGGCATGTCGACGACGCCGGACGCCTCGATCACCACCACCATCGGTTTTTTGAGCGCGGCCGCGGACGCGACGAGGTCCGCCTGGAGGGTCGTCATGCCGGGTCGTTTGGCGTCGAGGCCGAACTCGGCGCGGTCCTTGGCCAGCGTGTATTCCTCGCCCTCGTCGCCGGGGGTGAGACCGACGACCACGACGATGAAATCGGCGTCCGCGGCCTCGGCGGCGGTGGAAGGATTCACGACCGTCACGCCGCTCGGCGCGAAGTCGCGGAGGCCCTGGAAAGGCGGCACGGTCTCACTCGGGCTGGGATCGGAGAACACGCGGCTGGATCCCCTGTCGCCCGTGTTGATGTCGGTGGCGAAGTTGATCATTTCGGTCGAGTCCATGCCGTAGTTCCGGGTCTTGAAAGGCACGGTGGCGCCCAGGACCGCCACCTTCTGCACCGACGGGCTGATCGGCAGCGTGGGCGGCGCGCCGGCGGCGGGGGCGTCGTTCTTGAGCAGCACCATGCTCTCGATGGCCGCCTGCTTC
>DATFXS010000906.1:0-2968 GCA_035315605.1 Polyangia bacterium | reverse complement strand
AGATCCAGCAGCAACGTCAGGTCGGCCGGCCGCACCTCGCGCGCCAGCTCCCCGACCCAATCGCGCTCCGCCTCTTCGCCCTGGTAGGCGAGCGACGACAGCAGGTAGCGATCGCAGACCACGTCCATCCCGCCCGCCAGCGCCGGCTCGATCTCGCGGCGCAGGTGATCGCGCCGATCGGCGGCGAACAGCAGCGCCATCGCCCGCCCGTCGGCGGGGGCGCCGTCCGGAAGGCGGTGCTGGCCCATCAGGAGCTCGCGCAGCAGCCGCCCGACCGGGCCGGTGCTCGGCTCGCGCGTCGCGCAGACGCGCCGCCCCCGCGCGGCCAGGTGGCTGGCCAGCCGATCGAGCTGGGTCGTCGTTCCGGAGCCGTCGATCCCTTCCAGGACGATGAACAGGGGCCGTGTCATTTGCGTTTGGGGCTTCCCCGATCTACACGGTTCTCGGCGTGGCGAGAAGGTCCTGGAACCGATGGCTGACATGGGGCGCCCTCGCGGTGGCGGCGGTCGCCGCCGGTTGCCCGCGCGATCGCAACCGATCGTCGCCGCCAAACGCCTCGACCGCCAACGTCGACATGCGCGACGTGCGCTGCGTCGAGCGTCCCGAGGGCTGCGTCTGGTGCGAGGGCCGTGGTCCGGCCCCGCCGCTCGTCGAGCCGGACGCGGTCCCCGCGTCGCTGTGCGAGCCCAAGGACCCGGGTAACTGCGTCGATTTCTGCTCGCGCCTGGCGCCGGACTGCGCGGTCCCCTGGCACAGCGGGCCCACCTGCCTGCTGTCGTCGGAGCAGGACTTTCGCCGCGAGCTGTTCCGTCGCGACACCGCGGATCGGCCCGAGGCGCCGGTCCAGGGGCGTGTCACCGACGAGACCGGCCGCCGCGTCGAGGGGGCGAAGATCAGCGTCTGGTTCCAGGGCACCGCGATCGCCGAAGAGACGACCGGGAAGGACGGCGGCTTCCACCTCCGCCTGCGGACCGGGCCGTGGACCTACTTCGTGCGTCTCAGCCACGCCGGGCTAGCGACGGAGATCGCCGACCTGCGCATCGAAAAACCGGGCACCACGGTCCGCAACTTCCGGCTCGCGCCCGAGAACGTGATTCGCGGGCGGGTGGTCAGCAACAAAGGCGAGCCGATCCGCGGCGCCACCGTACACGCCTTGCGCAACCCCGAGGATCCGGTCGCGTCCGGCGAGGCCCAGAGCGCCGACGACGGCACGTTCGCGCTGGGCGGCCTCGACACCAAGCGCTACTTCCTGCGCGCGTCGAAGTTCGGCTGGCTGCCCGACACGCTGAAGTGGGCCGTCACGCCGCCCGCCAAGGGCATCGGGTTCAAGCTGACCCGCACCGGCGTGATCGAGGGCCGCGTGGTCGATACCGACGGGGAAGGGCAGGCGAACGCCACCGTCGTCGCCTTGCTGTCGGCCGGCTTTGGCGCCTCGGCCTCGCCGATCCTGTGGCGGGTCGACAGCGACGGCAAGTTCGCGCAGGACCGTTTCCAGACCGGGACCTACTACCTCTGGGCCCGCCACGGCGAGATGCTGGTCTACCCGCCCGAGAAGATCGAGATCACCGATCAGGACCTGGACGCCGAGATCGAGCTGAAACTGGTCCACAAAGGCGCGCGCGTGCGGGGGCGCGTCGCCAGCAGCAAGGGCACGCCGATCGAACCCGAGACGCGCGCCGTGCTGATCGGCCGGTCACCGCTGGCGCTGCCGCGCAAGGCGGTGGGGGAGGTCGACCGCGACGGCAAGTTCGTCGTCGGCACGCTCTTGCCCGGACGTTACGAGATCTCGGTCCGGGTCGGGCCGCGCATCCTCCAGATCACCAGCGGGCCGCGCGAGGTGGAGATCCCGATCGATCCCGGCGCGACGGTCGATCTGCCCGAGACGATCGTGGTCCGGCCTTCGCCGGAAGAATGACCCTCAGTGCAGGACGCGCATGCGGCTCAAGCAGTCCGCGAGCACGTGGTGGCTCTCGTTCTCGAACGAGGTGAAACGGACCGCCATGCCGGCGACGGCGCGGTTGGCGCCCGCCTGCGTGTAGTTGATGAAGTAGTGGTTCTTCACCTCGCCGGTCGCGACGACGTCGCCGGACCCGTCCGGCACCGGGAAGCAGACGCGCACGGCGGCCCCGAGCGGCAGCGGATCGGGCAGCTCCAGGAAGATGCCGCCCGCGGACACGTTGCGCGCCACGCAGTAGATCTCGCCGAACAGCAGCGACTCCAGGCGCACGACGAACATCTTGTCGAAGCGCAGGTGGGCTCTTTGCTCTTCGACATTCGGAGCTTCCGTCGTCTCGGTGTCGTCGGACGGAGCGGCGGTGGCGGCGGCGTTGTCGGCGATGTCGGAAGGGGTCCCCATGGCTGTCATCGTACGATGTCGTGTAATGAAGTCAAAAAACTTACATGTAGGATAATTCATTGATGGCCGGTTCCTGGTCCAGCGGATGGCGGGCCTGGGTGCCCGCTCTGGTCTGGTCCGCCGGCATCTTCGTGCTGTCTTCGATTCCGGGCAGCGCGTTCCCGCAGCTGCCAGGCTGGTGGCACGCCGACAAGTTCGTTCACCTCGGGATCTACGCGACCCTCGGCGCGCTCTGCTGGTATGGCGCGCGCGGAACGCTGCCGCCCGGTCGAGGCGCGCCCGCGCAGGTGCTGGTCGCATTCCTCGTCACCGCGCTCTACGGCGTCACGGACGAGGCGCACCAGGCCTTCACACCGCTGCGGTCGCCCGATCCGTACGACGTCCTCGCCGATGCGGTGGGCGGCCTCGCCGGCGCGCTCGCGTGCGTCGCGATTGTGGCACGCAAGCGTAAGCGCGCGTGATCGCGTGTCGTTTATCGACGATGGATGAAAATATCTTCGGCTCCGTTATCATGCGATTTCGGGCATCGCGATCGAATGCTCTCCGACGAGAGAACCACACACGAAGAGCTGCCGGCGCCGCGGGAGGTCGAGGGTCTCGTCGTCGCGCCGG
>DATFXS010000905.1:0-4062 GCA_035315605.1 Polyangia bacterium | reverse complement strand
CGGAACGATCCACGGCGAGACAGCGGCCGGCGAGATCGCGCGCGCGACCCGACGCGTGTGAGGCGCGCCCGAGCCGATGGCCCACACAAGCAGGATGAACGCCGACAGGATCGCCAGGCCGCCCGACATCGGCATCGCCAGATCCCGCGGTCGCCGCACCCGCCAGGTCTCGCCTGTCTTTCGCAAGGTCGCGCGCACCGTGCGCCAGGGGCGTGCCGAAACGAACGATCTCGCCGCCGCCAGCACCCGCCGGCGGAGGCGTGAAAATTCGATCGAACGGCGCCGCTGCCGCGCCGGCGTCCCACCGGTTTGCGCGTCGAGGGCCTGCAGCATCTGCCCGGCATCTCGCCAGCGCTGGCCAGGCGACAGCGCGAGCGCGCGGGCCACGACCTCTTCCAGCCCGCCCGCGTCCACGCCCTTGCGCGCCGGCGTCGGGCGGTCGGTGGACATGATCTGCTCGAACAGCTGCTCGTCACCGGCAGGTCCCTGCGCGGCCGAGAACGGGAGCTCGTCGGTCAGCAGCTCGGTCATCAAGAGGCCGAGCGCGTGCACGTCGGTCCACGGTCCGGTGCGCGAATAGGTGATCTGCTCCGGCGCCGCGTAGTCGGGCGAGAAGCCGGGGCCGCCGCTGCCACGCCCGGGACGCGTGTCGCCGATCGGTTCGCCCTGCATGATCTTCGCGATGCCGAAGTCCAGCATCCGCAGCATCGGGCCGGCGTCGCCGTCGACGATCATCAGGTTCGCGGGCTTGATGTCGCGGTGGACGACACCGCGCTTGTGCGCGTACGCCACCGCCTCGATCACCGGGCGCAGCAGCACCGCCGTCTCGGCGACGCTCCGGCCGCCGCCACCGCGGCGTCGGTCCAGCTCGTGTTCCAGCGTCTCGCCCTCCAGCCATTCCAGCGCCATCCAGGGCGCCGACTCGCCCGACGGCATCGGCGAGACGCCGTAGTCGTAGACGTCGACGATGTACGGGTGGCGGAGCTTCGCAATCGTGCGCGCCTCGGTCGCGAAGCGCTGCTCGAAGCGCGCGCGCGCCGCATCGCCGAGGCCGGGTGGGGTCTTCAGCACCTTGAGCGCGATTGGCCGCTCGAGCGCGATCTGAACGGCGCGGTAGACGACGGCGAATCCACCCTCCGCGACCCGCCGCTCGACGCGATAGCGGCCAGCCAGCGTTGCGCCCGCGAGACCGAAGCGATCGGCGGGCGCCTTCATCCCGGACATTTTACAACACGAAGTTGACCAGCAGCTTTTCTTCGCCGCGCAGCAGTTCTTCCGGGAAATGCCACCGTTTCAGGTGGTTCGTGTAGCAGCGCTTGACGTCCTTGAGCGAACCGTCGCCGCCCAGGATCTGCACGAAATCCACCGCGCCATCGGAGCCAATCTCGAACGCGACGCCGAGCTTCAGGGGCGGCCCGCGATCCGGTTCGGCGACGCACTCCTTCAGCTCGGGACCTTTCTTCTCGGCGAAGGCGTAAAGCGCCTGCTTGCGCGCGCCTTCGTCCATGGGCGACTGCTCTGGCAGCGGGGTCAGCGTCTTGGCGGGCGCCGGCTTGGCGCGCTTGGCCGACGACGCCGCGCGGGTATGCGCGAGCCCGCTCGGGGCGGGCGGCGGACACACCGCGACGGGCGGGCAGACGGGCGCAGGCGGCGGAGGCGGCGCGACCGCCACGCCCCGGCGCCCAAACAGGAACCCGCTGCCGGCGCCGGCGGCGAACAGCACCACCGCGAACGCCGCCATCGCCGCCGCGCGCGGCTTCGCGCCGCGGGGGCTGGCGCCCGCGCGGCGCAGCCAGGGAGGCAGATCCGAGGAGGGCGGCATCTTTAGAAAGGTCCGGTCAGTATCAATTGCTCAGTTGCCGAGCACGCCCGCGACGTCCCTGCCGAGCCGCATGACCGCGGCGTCCGGCTTGTTGCCGATCAGCTCGCAGAAGTCGCCCATGCTGAAGGTGCCGCGATTGATGCCGTTGAGGCCCATCGCCAGCGGCGTGAAGTACGCGTTCGGCGAGGGCGCGATGACGTCGAACAACGTCGTCGGAAACCCCGGGACCTTCGAGCAGCGGGTCCGGAACGATCCCAGATCCTCCAGCTCCGAAGTTGCGATCGAGACGTGCAGCACCTGCTCGGGCCGGATCCCGGTGCCGTTGAAGTTCAGCCACGCCGCCGTCCCGTCCGGCCTCTTCTCGGTGAAGATGTCGACCGGGCTGCGGCCGTCGACCAGGCAGTCCGAGCTGGCGAGCGTGCAACGGCGCGGCAGCGGCTGCAGGTAGAGGACGATGAAAAGGTCGCGCGGGCGATCGAACAGCGCGCTCCGCTCGATCCCGCCCTGGATGGCCGACAGCGCCTCGCCGTTCAGGCCGTTGCCGAAGCCGATCACGTTCTTCGCTTCCGACGTCTCGCCGTCGCCATCGAAGTTTCCCGACCCGGCCAGCAGCCGCAGGGCGATCGGCAGATCGTCGTTGCTGACGTTGCCAAGCGCGCTGCCGATCACCGGCAGCAGGTGATCGTAGTCCTGGACGTTGACGTTGCCCGCGACCGCCGCGCTCAGCAGCAGCTGCAGCGAGGGGCTGGGCGCCGCATCGGCCCGCTGGCCGAGCAGCAGGCGCGGCCCATAGTGATCGCCGTAGGTGGCGATCAGGCCCATGTTCTCGATCTGCAGCCCGACCTGCTGCAGGTAGGTGCCGAGCAGGCCCATGACGGCCGCGTAACGGTCGGCCAGGTTGGCGGACGATCGCTCCAGGTTGGCGACCACCAGCACGCTCGCCTGCAGCGGTTTCGGCGGCGGCAGCGCATCGGGTCGGATCGGGATCGGGATGATCATCGTCATGCCGGCGTCGGGGTTTCCCGGCGCGACCACCGTGCATCCCACGGCGGCGACGGCGGCGGTTGCGAATCCAAGCCAGGCTAAGTTCAAGGTCCTCATAACGCCACTACCTTTCCTTTGTCGGAGCCGCTGGAGATCGACAAGCTCGGCGCCGAGAGACCGCGATCGCGCAGGGCCTTCCGCAGCGACGCGAACATCGTCCGCCGCGCGTCGGCCAGCTGCTGCGGCGTCGGTGCGACCGCCAGCGACAGGTCCTCCTGGATCGACGCGGCGACGGTCCGCGGCAGCGCCGAGAGCGCCCGCGTCGCGATGCTCTCGGGAACGTCGCGCAGGAAGCGGGCCAGCACCTCGGTCGGAACGGCCATCGCCGCGGCGGTCAGCACCTCGTCCGACACGCGCTCGAACGACTGATCGCTGATGAGGGCAGCCTGCACCGCGCGCGCCTTGGCCGGATCGCCCCGGCGCATCGCCTCCAGCATTTCGGCTTGCTCCGCCGGCGGCCGCTCTTCGATCAGCTCGACGGCCAGATCGACGTCGCCGGTTTCGCCCGCATCCAGGTGGGCCTGATCGGCGGCGCGCGCGCGCAGCGTCGCCGCCACGTCGAGCAGATGCTCCTTTGACAGCGCCTTGGGAGACGCCAGCGCGACGGCCAGCGCCGATCGTTCCGCGGCCGAGCGCTCGGCCAGATAGGCCGACCGGAGGTGGACCGGCGCGTAGCGCAGCGCCGCGGCCTGCACCGTGGCGGGCTCGCTCTCGAGCACGCTCGACAGGCGCTCCGCCGACAGGCCGAGCAGGAACGCGAACTCCTGTTCGACCGGATCCTCCGCGCCGACCATCCGGTGCTTGAGGATGCGGCGGTGCAGCTGGGTGATGATCTCCTTCGTGTCCTTCTCGGCGCGCGGGCGCGCCTCGACGAGCAGCGCCGCCGCCTCGCGCAGCGGGATCGCGCAGGTCGGATCGCCGCGCAGGTCCTCGACCACCGTGGGGCCCACCAGCTCGACGGCGACCGCCACCTTGTCGACCTGGTTCTCGCGCAGAAGCTCGCCCATCACCCGGCGGGCCAGCACCCGGTCCTCGCGCAGCGCGCGCCGGACGTCGGGCAGGTGGTCAGGGGCGGCGGCGGCGGCGGCGGCCGCGGCGGTCGTGCCCTTCTTGCCGCCCGCGTCCCCGGCTTCGCCGGCTCCCTTCCGGGATTCGTCGCCGTGCTCGCGGCGACGCACCAGCGCGATCAGCGCGAC
>DATFXS010000904.1:0-7059 GCA_035315605.1 Polyangia bacterium | reverse complement strand
GGATCGTCGGGGCGAGCGCCTCGCGCAGCACGCTGTCCAGCTTCACGCCCAGCGGCGTCGTGGCCGGCCGACCCGGACTGACCAGGAAGGCGTCGTTGCGCTTGGCCTGTTCGGCGCGGGCGACGTCGGCGTTGAACGCCTTGGCGATCGCGGCGGTCAGGTGTTCGCCGCCGCGGCGGATCGTGCGCGCCGCAATCGGATCGCCGCCGCGCACGAAGCAGACGTTGGTGCGCAGGTGGCCGAAATCGAGAATCGCCTGGCAGGGGATCGTGTCGCCCGCGCCTGCCTCGGAGGCAGCCGGCAGCAAGGTCCGGTAGATCAGCGGCGCGGCGAACAACGCCCGCGGGTGGATGCCGCGCTCCTCGGCGGCGGCCAGCAGGGTCGTCAGGTCGTCGCGCCGGGCGGCGGCCGCCAGCACCGTCGCGCCCTCCGGGCGCTGGCCCACCACCAGGTGGTCGAAGACCACGTCCTCGATCGCGTGGACGATCTGACCTTCCAGCTCGTAACCGACGACCTGTTCGATCTTGCGCGAATCCGAGAACGGCAGCTCCAGCACGCGCACCGACAGCTGGTCGCCCGCCACGGCCAGGTAGGGCGTCACCTCGCCCGAGATCTGCGCCAGCCCCTCGCGCACGGCGTCCATCTGGCGCTGGAGCAGCGGCGCGTCGCCGCTGGCGACGGTCGTCTCCATCAGACCGCGCAGGGTCGTGGTGCGAAAGCCGACCTCGAGGAAGGCGAACTTCACCGAGAAGGTGCCGACGTCGATACCGCAGATGGTGTGCGCCATGTTTTTTCGTTATTCCTCGCGCCAGTACTGGAGCACGCCCGCGGCCTTCTCCGCGGCGGGGTTCATCGTCAGCGGGTTCGCGATCGAACGGCGCGTGTCGACGATGACCGTGATCTTCTTCTTCACCCGGCCGGACACGCCGGTGGCGACGATGCGGTAGACGCGCGGCGCCTCGACCTTGGCCAGCTTGGCCAGCTCGCCGTCGTTGATGGTGATCGGCTGCATCCCCTGGAAGATCCGGTAGCGGGGATCGTCAGGCATGACCGCCGTCTGCGGGTTCTTCATCAGCTGGGTGATCGACTGCAGGTTGTCGAAGCCGGCCGCCGACGCGCGGTCGCAGGCGACGGACGCGATCGGGTAGAGCCGGCTGTCGTCCAGCACCGACGGATCGGTGGGCGGCTTGGTCGGATCCGGCGTGGCGGCGGCGCGCACGATGCCCATCAGCAGCGGCGTGCAGTCGCCGCCGTTCTTGTTGCTGATCGCCCCCAGGTTCACCCGGCACTCCGGATCCGACGCGTAGACCGTCAGGTGGGGGGCGAACGCCTCCATGAACGCGTCCGAGACGCCCCGCACCATCTTCAGCTCTTCGATGCTGTCGTAGCTGTTGTCGTGGGCGCGGTAGCGATCCGCGCGGGCGTCGTACTTGTAGTCCTCCGACCCGGAGGCGCCCTCGGGCGAGAACATCTGATCGTCGGCGTCGGCCCAGTCGATGATCGCGCGCGCCACCTCGGGCCGGGTCGTGAACTGCCCGGTCGTGTCCGCCTCCGAGAACAGGCGATCGAAGCGGCGCGACGTCATGAGGCCGATCAGCAGGCGGTAGACGGTCAGCTGGCGGCTGCGCGTCGGCGTGACGCCCGATCCGCAGGCGACGTCGATCTTGCCGTCCTCGGCGGTGATCTCCGCGTCGAAGCTGCCCGACTTCAGACCGAGGCCCTTGATGCCGGCGGTGTCGATGCCGATCAGATTGCCGAGGCTGGACACCTCTTCCTTCGAACCGCTGAAGAAGCCCATCAGCGGGCCCGCGTAATCGGTGACGCGCAGGCTGAATGACAGCGGGCTCATCGGGTTGGACGCGGCGCCGGCGGCGCCCGTGCTGGAATTGTTCGCGTTCGAACCGCCCAGGGCGGTCTGCAGCATCTGCTTGGCCTGCCCCATGGCGGGATCGACGAACTTCTGCTGAATCTTGATCAGCAGGCGCGACAGATTCACGGAGGAACGGGCCAGGTAATGGGCGCGGATCTCGTCGCGCGCGTTCGCGGCCTGGGCCGCGTCGACCGTCGTCCCGTAGGTGAACTCGCTGACCAGGGAGATCATCAGCGCGAGCCAGGTCAGCACGACCAGCATCGCGACGCCGCGCTCGCGCCGATCCATCGGCCGGTACTTGCCCCGCAGTCTTTGCAGCCAGTGCTTCATTCGGGCACCGGCCTGTAACCGACCTTCTCGGTGATCTGGATGCGCGCGTCCGTCGAATACGACACCTCGGCGCCGCGCTCGTCGATGACGGTCAGCTGGATGCGGATGTGCGTCGGCAGGTAAGGCATGCCGCTCGCGTCCAGCGTGCTCCAGTCGGTCTCCCACTCCTTCTTCTTGTGGTCGTAGTAGAGGAACTTCACGCGCGCGACGTCCGGGCAGAGGATGTAGCCCTCGCCGGGCAGCGTGCTCGGGTCCTCCGCCTGCAGGCGCCGCGTCTCGCGGCGCATCAGGTTCAGGATCCGCCGGTCGTCCGGATCGCGCGCCCCGTAGTAGGTGATGAGCGACGTGTCTCCCTCGGCCGCGCCCGCGCGCAGGCGCTGGTGGGCGAACGTCGAGAACATCAGCTCGTCGACGTCGGTGTGCGCCGAGCCGACGAACAGGGTGCGGCGGTTGGCGATCGCCGTGTTCTCGTTGTCGGAGACGTAGGCCATCTCGATCTCGCGCGCCATGCGCATCAGCGCCACCCGGACCGCGTGCGCGCGATCCTGCTCGGACTGAATCACCTTCTTGCTGTTCGCGGTCTGCGCGAAGGATCCCCACATGATCGTCGTGATGAACGCGAAGATCGCGAGCGCGAGCATCAGCTCGATCATCGTGAAGCCGGATGAAGAGCGCCGCCGCGTCACTTGCCGAACCCTCCGAAGGGCGAGCCGCGGTTGATCATGTTGTTGGGGTTCGAGAGCGGGTTGGCGGTGCTGGGTCCCGTGACGTTCGGCATCCCCGGCGGCGTCGTTCCCGGCGCCCCCGGCCCGCCCGGCCCGCCCGGCGCGCCACCCATCGGCAACATCGCCTTCTCGAGCTGCGACGGATCGGTCAGGTACTGCACCACCTCGATCGTCTGCTCCCCGCGCGAGATCTCGTCCCAGCTCACGCGCACGGTCACCTTGCGCACGGACTCCTGCAGCCCGATCCGGATCGGTTCGATGAAGGCGCTCATCATGCCGCCCAGGAAACCGGACATCAGCGCCATCGGGTCCTTGGCGTCCTCCTTGGCCTCCTTGGCCATGTCCTGCGTCTTCTGCGTCATGTCGGTGGGCAGCTCGATCCGCTCGATCATCGAATCCCAGCGAAACTGTTCGTATCCCCTCCCCTCGTCCTTGAACGTCCCCTTGTCGGTCTCGGTGTCGCTGGAGAAGCCGTTGTAGAGGATCTCGTCCTCGACGTCGCTCATCTTGTTCCGCGCCAGAAACGTCGCCGCCGTCTGCAGCTTCGCGTGGTTCGTGGCGCGGATGTTGTTGGTCACGATCTCGAGCAGCACCACCAGCGTCGAGGACAGGATCGCGACCGCGACCATGATCTCGAGCAGCGTGAAGCCGGACGACGATCGGACGTTGCGCCTCACTGCGGCACCTGGTTCCCCTCGTCGTCGGTGCGCTGCCGCCCGGCGGGCGGCTGGATCTCCTGGTTGTAGATGCGCACCCGGCCGGTGATCGGATGCACCACCAGCGAGAAGGTCGTCTCGCCGCCTTTGTCGGACATGGTGATGATCGCGGGCTCGGTCTGGCCGAGCGGGAAGAAGTAGACGTAGGCGCGCCCGCTGGTCAGCGGATCGGTCACGCGCGGGGTGTACACGCTGGTGACCTTCGTCTTCTTGAGTCGGACCGGCTTCAGCGCCAGATCCTTGAACGACGCGAACCGTGCCCGCTTGGGCCGGAAGTCGCCGACCTCCAGCTTGGAGAGGTCGAAGCTGGAACCGGAGGCCGGGCCCTTGCCGCTCTCCGCTTCCTTCGCGGCCCGGTCGCGCTTCTTCGCGTCCTCGTCGTCCTCGTCGGCCTCCTTCTCCTCGCGCCGGCGCATCTCGCGCTCGGTCTCCTCGCGCGGGATGAAGAACTTATCGTCGGAGACCTCGGCCCAGTACGTGCCGGTCTCCATGTCGATCACCAGTCGGTGCATCTTGCCCGTCGTCGACGCGCGGTCGAACAGATAGCGCATCGCCCCCGACAGCTGCGTCGTCGCCTCGCGCAGGTCGGCCTTGCGCAGGGATCGGAACCCCTGCACGGACGCACCCGCGAGCAGCGCCACGATCGCGAACACGATCATGATCTCGATGAGGGTGAAGCCCCCCGTCGAGGATCGCGTCCGTGTCGTCCTGGGCCAGCCGCTTGTCATTGTGAGGCTACGCGCATGGTGAGGCCGCGCGGACCGCTACATCTCCCAGGACTTGATGTCGTCGGGCGTCCCGTCCTGCTTGTCGGGTCCCGACGAGCTGACGTCGGCGCTCTCGGGGTCCTTGGTGCCCGGACAGCGGAGCGTGAAGTCCTTGCCCCAGGGATCCTTGGCCGCCTGCTTGGTCACGTACTTCTGGCCGACCAGGTCCTCCATGCTGCGCGGACAGGTGTTGTTTTCGATCATGTACTGGGTCACGCCCTGCATCACCTCGCCGACGCGCTGCTTGGCGATCTTCACCTGCGCCTTCTTGAAGTTGTTGAAGACGACGACGCCGACCCCGGCGCCCAGCGCCGCGATGATCGCGATGACGATCATGATTTCCAGCATCGTGAAGCCGGACGACCGATCGCGACGCCGGCGACGCTCTTGCCGCCGCGACATTTCATTGGGAACCCTCGAAGGGTTCCCAATCCCTCCCGCGACGGGAATCGGCGAGCAAAGCTCGCCGGCTTCCCACGCGACTGGCCACAGTTTTTTCAGATACCGGATCATGGGTCCCTCCTATTGGACGAAATTCTGCATGTCGAGAATGGGTTGCAAGACCGAGAAGACGATGAACACGACGACCAGCGCCATCAGGACGATGATCAGCGGAGAGAGAACCGTCGTCAGCCGCGCGACCTTCCCCTCGACGTCGCGTTCGTAGGCGCCGGCGACGTTCTCGAGCATGGCCTCGAGCTGGCCGGAACGCTCGCCGACCGCGACCATGTGCACCATCATCGACGGGAACTGGCCCGAACGCTTGAGGGGGGCGGCGATCGATTCGCCCTCACGGATCGCGTCGCGCGCCTCCTCGACCACCTTCTCGAGCACGACGTTGTTGAGAACCTTCTTCACGATCTCGAGCGCGTTCAGCACGGGCACGCCCGCCGCCAGCATCGTCGCCAGCGTGCGCGCGAACCGCGCCACCGCGATGAAGCGGATCAGCGGACCGACCAGCCAGAGGCGCAGCTTCAGCCGGTCGAAGAACTTGCGGCCCGTCGGCTTGGCCGCCCAGCGCTTGAGGCCGATGTAAGCGAAGATGGCGAAAAGGATCAGGGCCCACCAATAGCTGCCGACCAGGCCGGAGACGAAGATCAGAAGCTCGGTGTTCCAGGGCAGCGACTTGTTCAGGTCCTCGAACACCGAGGTGATCTTGGGAACGACGACCACCATCAGGATCCCCATGACGATCGACCCGAGGACCATCATCAGGATCGGGTAAGTGAGCGCGCCGGTCACCTTGGCGCGCAGGGCGTTCTGCGAATCCATGAAGTCGGCCAGGCGCAGCAGGACGGCGTCCAGGTTGCCGGCCGCCTCGCCCGAGCGGACCATGTTCACGTACAGCTCGGGGAAAATCTTCGGGTGGGTGGCGAGCGTGTCGGCCAGCGACGTCCCCTGGGTCACCTTCTCGCGCACCTCGACCAGCACCATCGCCAGCTTCTTGTTGTCGGCCTGATCGCCCAGCGCGGCCAGCGCCTCGGCCAGCGGAATGCCCGCCTTCAGCAGGGTGGCCAGCTGGCGCGTCAGCACCGCCACGTCCTGGGGCCGGACCCGCTCGATGAGGCCGCCGAGATCGATCTCGCGCTTGAAGAACGGCACCTTCTCGCCGCTGGCGACGGTCGCCGCCTTCGTCCCCGCCCGGCTCGCGCCGCCGCCGCCCAGCACCTCCTTGTGCTCGGTGACGTAGATGCTGTCCTTGCGCAGATTCAGGCGCAGCAACTTCGGGCTGTCGGCGTCGCGCGTGCCGGCGACCGCCTTGCCCGCGCTGTTGAGGCCCTTCCACGCGTAGACGGGCATGGCGCTACTCGATATCCTGGGTGGTGATCATGAGAACTTCCGCCGTGGTCGTCATGCCCGCCAGCACCTTCTGCGCGCCGTCTTCGCGCAGCGTCCGCATGCCGGCGCTGATCGCGTGGTTCTTGATGGTCTGCGCGTCGGAGTTCTTGATCGTCAGGTGGCGGGTCTTCTCGTCGATGATCAGCAGCTCGTAGATCGCGGTCCGGCCCTTGTAGCCGGCGCCCAGGCAGACCGGGCAGCCGCCCTCCTTCGCCCGGAACAGCATCCCGCGCGGCGGCGCGAACGCTTCGTCGCCCTTGAAGCGCGCGCGCCGCGCCTCGCCGCGCGCGAACTTCGCCGGGTCGATGCCGATGCTCGCCAGGTCCTCGTCGTCCGGCTTGTAGGTCTCGCGGCAATCCATGCAGACGCGCCGGACCAGTCGCTGGGCCAGCAGCGCCATCAGCGACGACGCCACCAGGAACGGCTGCACGCCGAGATCGACGAGGCGCGTGATCGCGCCGGCGGCGTCGTTGGTGTGGATCGTCGACAGCACCAGGTGGCCGGTCAGCGAGGCCTGGATGGCGATCTCCGCCGTCTCGCGATCGCGGATCTCGCCGACCATGATGACGTCCGGGTCGTGGCGCAGGAACGAGCGGAGGCCGGCCGCGAACGTCAGGTCGATCTTCTCGTTGACCGCGGTCTGCGAGATACCGTCCAGCTGGTACTCGACCGGATCCTCGATGGTCAGGATGTTGAGGTCCGGCGCGTTGATCTTGGCGAGGCACGCGTACAGCGTCGTCGTCTTGCCCGAGCCGGTCGGCCCGGTCACCAGCAAGATCCCGTGCGGACGGTGGATCAGGTCGTCCATCTGA
>DATFXS010000903.1:0-2462 GCA_035315605.1 Polyangia bacterium | reverse complement strand
GCCGGATCATTCTGCGTATGCTCTCGGAAACGGCGCTAACGATCGCGCTCGACGAGACGACGACCGACGAGGACGTGAAGACGTTGCTGACTGTCTTCGGCGGGAAACCCGGCGCCAGCACCGCCAGGGCGGACCTTCCTTGGGCGGGCGGCGAGAGGACGAGCGCGTACCTGACGCACCCGGTGTTCAACACGCACCACTCCGAGACGGAGATGCTGCGCTACATGCGGCGCCTCGAAGCAAAGGATCTGTCGCTGACGCATTCGATGATCCCGCTCGGGTCGTGCACGATGAAGTTGAACGCGACCGTCGAGATGATGCCGGTCACCTGGCCGGAGTGGGGGCGGCTGCACCCGTTCGCGCCGGCCGCCCAGGCAGAGGGCTATCGCGAGATCTTCACCAGCCTCGAAAAGATGCTGTCCGTGATCACCGGCTTCGCGGCGACGTCGCTGCAGCCGAACGCCGGCTCGCAGGGCGAGTACGCCGGGCTGCTGGTCATCCGCGCCTTCCACGAGAGCCGCGGCCAGGGACACCGCGACGTCTGCCTGATCCCGTCGTCGGCCCACGGCACGAACCCGGCGTCGGCCGTGATGGCCGGCTATCGCGTCGTCGTCGTCGCGTGTGACGACGGCGGCAACGTCGATCTCGCCGATCTGGAAGCGAAGGCGGCGCAGCACAAGGACGCGCTGGCGGCGCTGATGGTCACCTACCCGTCGACGCACGGGGTGTTCGAGGCCGAGATTCGCCGCATCTGCCGGATCATCCACGACCATGGCGGCCAGGTGTACATGGACGGCGCCAACCTGAACGCGCAGGTCGGCCTCTGCCGGCCCGGCGACATCGGCGCCGACGTCTGCCACATCAACCTGCACAAGACGTTCTGCATCCCGCACGGCGGCGGCGGCCCCGGCATGGGGCCGATCTCCGTGGCCGCCCACCTGGCGCCGTTCCTGCCGCGCCATCCGCTGGTGCAGGTCGGGGGCGACCAGGCGATCGGCGCTGTGTCGGCCGCGCCCTGGGGCAGCGCCAGCATTCTCCTGATCTCCTGGACGTACATCCGGCTCATGGGCGCCGAGGGCCTGAAGCGCGCCACCCAGGTCGCGATCCTGAACGCGAACTACGTCGCCAAGCGCCTCGAGCCCCACTACCCGGTCGTCTACCGGGGCGCGCGCGGGCGCGTCGCGCACGAGTGCATCGTCGACGCGCGGCCGCTCAAGAAGCTGGCCGGCATCGAGGTCGACGACGTCGCCAAGCGGCTGATGGACTACGGCTTTCACGCGCCGACGATGTCGTTCCCGATCCCGGGCACGCTGATGATCGAGCCGACCGAGAGCGAATCGAAGGCCGAGCTGGACCGCTTCTGCGAGGCGATGATCGCGATCCGCGCCGAGATCACCGAGATCGAGGCAGGCAAGATGTCGCGCGAGGACAACCTGCTCAAGAACGCGCCCCACACGGCTGGCGCGCTGCTGGCCGCTGAATGGACGCACCCCTACCCGCGCGACCGCGCCGCCTTCCCGCTCCCTTACCTGCGCGGCGCCAAGTACTGGCCTGCGGTCGGCCGCCTGAACAACGTGCTCGGGGACCGCAAGCTGTTCTGCACCTGCCCGGACGTCAGCGAATATGCCTGAAGCGCCGCGGGCGCGCGTGACAACGCGAGCCGCGCGGTGGCTGACCCTCGGGATCCTGGTCGTGGCGGGCGCCGCGCACGCCGCCGCCGTCCCCAGCCTGTCCGGACGCGTGGTCGACGGCGCGTCGATCCTCAAGCCCGCGACGCGCGACCAGTTGACCGCGACGCTCGCAGCCCACGAGCGGTCGACCAGCAATCAGATCGTCGTGCTGACCACGCCGACGCTGGCCGGTGAACAGATCGAAGGCTACGCCGCGCGCGTCTTCGCCGCCTGGAAGCTGGGGCAGAAGGGCAAGGACAACGGCGTCCTCGTCGTCGTCGCGCCGCGCGATCGAAGGATGCGCATCGAGGTCGGCTACGGTCTCGAGGCGACGCTTCCCGACGCGGCTGCCGGGCGGATCATCAGCGACGTCATGACCCCGCGGTTCAAGGCCGGCGACTACGACCTCGGCGTCAGCGATGGGGTGAACGCGATCGTCGCCGCGCTGGAGGGCCGCCCGGCCCCGCGCGTGTCGTTGACCAGCCGCTTCCACCGCGCCGAGCTGCCCTGGTGGCAGACGCTGCTCATCAGCCTGTTCATCTTCGGCATCATCGGCCTCTTCACGATGAGCGGGCTCATGACGCCCGGTGGCGGCGGCTGGTTCCTCTACGTCTTCTTGATTCCGTTCTGGGGGGTGTTCTCCGCGGCTCTCTTCGGTCTCCCGGTGGCCTGCGTCGTGCTGGGCACCTACCTGGTCGGCTTTCCGATCGTCAGAGCTCGGCTCCCGCGTACGGACTGGTACCGAAGGATGTCGGAGCGGCTCAAGATCAGGGCTGGCGCCGGCGGGCCCGG
>DATFXS010000902.1:0-15863 GCA_035315605.1 Polyangia bacterium | reverse complement strand
CCAGTCCATCGTCTCGGACGAATGATGGATCTCGTGCAGCCGCCAGAGGGCGGGCACCGTGTGTGACAGTCGGTGGTAGGCGTAGCCGCCGACCTCGAACAGCAAGAGGCCGACGATCACCTCCGCGGCGAAGCTGGCGCGCCGATCGCCGATGCCGGCAAGCAGCGGGCGATCGACTCCGAGGCCGTCGAGGCACGCCAGCACCCAGCCGGTCGCGACCACCAGTCCGAGCCGCACCAGCACCTGCCCGACGGTCGCGAACGCCAGGTCGGTCGTGAACCGCCGGCGGCGCTGCCCGTGCGCCGCGGCGATCCGTTCCAGCGGAAGGAACGCGAGCGCCGCGAGCGCGACGAACAGCAACGGGCGCAAGACGACAACGCCGACGCCGATGTCGATCGCACGGGCCATCGCCGGCTCAGTAGCCCTCGGCGGCGTCGTAGATCTCGCGGACGACGAGCTCGACGGCGTTACCGATCTGGGCGACCTGGCGGCGCACGCGATAGCTCGACGCCATCTCCGACGGCACGGACTCGCCGGATTCGTCGACGGCGGTGACGTTCAGGCCCAGCTTGCGCGCCTCACGCCGTGCCACCGAGAGCCGCTTTCCCTTCCAGTTCGGGACCGCCGGACGGGCGCTGTCATCGCGGGCGGAGCCCGTGGTCGCTGCGGGAGCCGCGGCGGCAGGGGCGATCGTTGCGGGGACGGGCGCGGCTTTTTCCAGGCTGGCCGTCGTCTTGGGCGCGGGCGCGGGGGCCGGCTTGGGCGCGCTCTTGCGCGTGCTCCCGCCACCGGTCTTCGGTTCGGCGGCCCCGGTGTCGGGTGTGGCGGTCTTGGGCTTGGCGGCGTTCGCGTTCACTCTCGCGATGGCGATGAACGCGGCGGCGCTCAGCGCGAGGCAGGCGGTCGTTCGTGCAAAGGTCTTCCACATGGCGTCCTCTCCTTGCGCCGGCGGATGTGACGGCGTGACGCCCGTCATTGGCAAGCGACGTGCCATCCGTTCCCGGAGGCGCGCCGGGGCGCACGCGGGCGCGTCCTGCTGGACGCTCGACGTTCTGTAAATGATCTTGCCGGACTACTTCTTCTTGCGGCGGGGCGTCGGCGGCGGCTCGTCTGTTCCTGCGTCGGGTGTGTCGTTCTCCCCGAGCGGCGTTATGAGATCGGCTTCGGGGGCCTCCGCTTTCGTCGCACCTCTGACAACGGGGATCGGCTTGCCGGCCTTGATCATCCAGTCGAGCTTTCCCGATCGTTTCAGATCTTCGAACTCCTCCGCGTCAATCGTAGCGATCTTCTTCTTCTTGTCGGGCAGGTTGTTCCGGGTTGTCAGCGGTGCGGCGCGCAGCTTCTTCACCTCCGCGACCGTCTTCAGCACGACGCGCCGCTTGATCTTCCCGAGGCGCGTCGTCCCTTCGCTCGAGGTCTGCCGCGGCGATTTTTCCTGCGCGTCATCGATCGTCGCCGGCGCCGTCGTCGCGGTCGATTGCTGCGATGGAGGCAATTCGGGCGCCTGCGCTTCCTGCTTTGGGGGCGCCGGTGACGCTTTCAGCGTCGTCGGTGCGAGCGCGCCCACCGCCACGTTGCCGGCGCCCTTTCCATCGGGGCGGAGCATCGCGCGAAGCCCCACCGCGCCGCCGACCAGCGTCAGCACCGCCACCGCGGCCGACGCCGCCAGCGACAGCGGCCGGAACCGCCGCGGCGCCAGGGCGGCCGCCAGCGACGCTGCCGCCTGCGCCGCCGACGCCGGGCGCCGGCCGGGATCCGCCTGCAAGAGCTGCATGACCAGGCGGTCGAACGCGCGCCCGTACGCCGGGTTCAGCTCCGACGGCGGGGCGAAGGCACCCTGTGGCAGCACGCCGGTCGCCGCCTCGTAGAGCATCACACCGGCCGAGAACAGATCCGAGCGCCGATCGACAGAGCCGCCGCGCCGCTGCTCGGGCGACATGTACGGCAGCGTGCCGAGCACCGCCGCCGTCTCCGTCAATCGCGTCATCGGACCGGTCAGCATCTCGGCCTCGAGGCGCGCGATCCCGAAGTCGGCCAGCTGCGCCCCGCCGCTGCCGAGCAGCACGTTCGCCGGCTTCAGATCGCGGTGCACGACGCCGCGCTCGTGCGCGTGGGCCAGCGCCGCGAACAGGCGCCCGAACACGGCCGCCGTCTCGGTCGGCGGCAGCGCGCCCGCGGCGATCCGGGCGCGCAGGTCGCTCCCCTCGACCAGCGCCATCGCGAACCAGGGCGTGCCGCCCTCCGTTCCGTGCGCCAGCACGCGCACGATCGCCGGGTGTTCGAGGCGCGTCAGCATCGCGATCTCCCGCGCGAAGCGGGTGACGACGTCGGGGTTGTCGGCCAGCGCCGGCGCGAGGAACTTCACCGCCACCGCCGCGCCGTCCACCGCCGCCGCTCGGTAGACCGTCCCCATGCCGCCGCCGCCGAGGCGCGATTCGATCCGGAAGCCGCCGACGTCGCTCCCGGTGCGATCGATCTCCGGGACGAAGCGCGGGCGTCCCGAGATCGTGCCGGCGCGCGTGACGTCGACCTCCGCCGCGCAGTGCGAGCAGACGGCCACCGCGTTTGCGTTCGCGGGGAGCGGCGTGTGGCAAGCCGGGCAGAGGAGGTTCAACGGAACTTCGATTCTAGCGCGCCGTCAAAGCTGTTTACGGTCTGCTGCGCGGCCAGCGTTGACGGCGGGCGGCGGCCACCGAAAACCGCGTCCGTGACGCGGGTTTGCGGGTCGGGTGGCGGTGGCACTCCGGTTGCGAAGCGGGCTGGGCCATGCCCATTCCAGTTCGGATCGTCGCGCTCTTGGTGTTTGCTTCCACGTCCACGGCCACGTCAGCGTCAGCGCCAGCGTCAGCGTCATCCGTATGCAATCCGCGGGAGACGGCGGTGGTCGTCGACACGCGGACGCATCAGATGCATCTGTGCGAGGGCGGCAAGGTCGATCGCACGTTCGCCGTCGCGCTCGGCACGAGCGGCGTCGGAAAGCAGCACGAGGGCGACAACCGAACGCCGCTCGGCCGCTACGGCCTGGGATCGCCGCGCGCGTCGAAGGACTTCCACGTCTTCGTTCCCGTCGGCTACCCGACGCGGGAGCAGGCGCGCATGGGGTTCACGGGCGGCGCCATCGGAATCCACGGTCCGCCGCGCGGCTACGGGACGCTGGCGCAGCTGGCGATGCTGGTCTCGCGCGATTGGACGGCCGGCTGCATCGCCGTCGCCACGAACGAAGACATCGACGCGGTGGCGGCGTGGGTGCGCACGCGGGAGGTGAAGGATGTCCGCCTGGTTCCGTGAACGCGCGCCGCGCGCGCCGATCGCGCTCGCCTGCGCGCTGGTGGCGATCGGCGCCGCCGCGCCGGCCCTCGCCGATCCCGCGCCCGCGTCCTTCGATGCCGCGCACTACCGAGCCGTGCTGGAACAGGTGGCGGCCCATCGCGGCGAGCTCGCCGTTCGCTATGCGGCCGCGCGCGGCGCGCGCGCCCGGGCGGCGATCCGGGACGAGGCGCGTCGGTTCGTGGTCAGCACGCTGGTGTCGCAAATCTTTCCGGCCTGGATGGGCATGCCGTCGGGCGGTGGGCGGGAAGCGACCGCGTCCCTGCCGCACGAGCCCGGGATGTACATCTCGTGCAGCTATTTCCTGACGGCAGCCTTGCAGAACGTCGGGCTGGTGCTGGAGAGTCGGACGCGGTTCGCGCAGGCGCCTGCTTCCTGGATCGAGCACGCGCTGCTGCCGCCCGGCGGTCAGATCTACCGTTACGGCAACCTGTCCGGCGTTGAATTGGAACAGCGGCTGGTCGGCCTCGGCGACGGCCTCTACGTCATGGGCCTGAACATTCACGTCGGCTTCATCGTCGTCCAGAACGGTCACGCGCGGTTCGTTCACTCCAGCTACACGCCGCCCGGCACCGTCGTCGACGAACCCGTCGTGTCGTCGGAGGCGATCGCCCTGTCGCGGAGCAAGGGCTACTGGGTGAGCCCCCTGTTCAAGGACGACCGGATCGTGGAGATGTGGCTGCGCCGGCAGCCGGTGCCGGCGCCGCCCCCGTGGCGACCCGGCGTCGACCACTGGAGCGCGGCGCCCGGATCAAGTTGAGCGCGCGCGCCGCGCCAAGCGGCTAGACTTCGCCCGTGTCGATCGACGCGCGCGCGATCGCGGCCTTCATCAAGCTCGGGCGGCCGAAGTTCCTGGCCGGCGGCTTCGTGCTGTACGGGATGGGTGCGGCGCTGGCCGTGGCGGCGGGCGCCCCGTTCGAGGCCGCGCGTTTCGCCTGGGGCCAGGTGGTCGTGACCGCCGCGCAGCTCATGACCCATTACGCGAACGACTTCTTCGATCTCGAGGCGGACCGGGCCAACCGCACGCCGACAGCCTGGTCGGGCGGCAGCCGCGTGCTGCCCGACGGCCTGCTGCCGCCGCGGGTGGCGCTGGTCGCGGCGCGGACGCTGGGCGCGATCGCGCTCGGTGCGGCGTGTGTTCTGGCGGCGCGCGCCCGCGACCTGCCGCTGCTGCTGCCGCTGGCGCTGCTGATCACCGCGCTGGCCTGGAGCTACAGCGCGCCTCCGCTGCGGCTCGCGGCGCGCGGCCTGGGCGAGCTGACGACGGCCGTCGTCGTCAGCCTGTGCGTTCCCGTGCTCGGCTACTACCTGCAAGCGCGGCAGATCGATGGGCGGATCCTGGCGGCCTGTCTGCTGCCGTGCGCGCTGCAGTTCGCGATGCTGCTCGCGATCGAGCTGCCGGACGCGGCCGGCGACGCGGTGGCCGGCAAGCGCACGCTGGTCGTCAGGCTGGGCGCGGCGGCCGGCGCGCGGTCGTACGCGGCGCTGACCATCGCCGGCTTCGGGGCGCTGCCGCTGCTGGCGCTGGGCGCGCTGCCGGCGCGGGTGGCGGTCGCGCCGCTGGCGCTGGCGCCGATCGCGATCTGGCAGGCGATGCGCGTCGCGCGCGGCTACGCCGATCCGGCCCGCTGGGGCAGCGTCGCGTTCTGGTCGGTGGCGCTGCTGGCGGGCAGCGCGGCCGCGGAGCTGCTGGCGGCCGTCACGCTCGCCTGGGCGCGCGGCGGCTGAATCCCCACGCCGCCGCCGATCCCCAGCAGCGTCGACATCAGGCGCGGCGCCGCGCGCATCGCCTTCATCGTCGCGCGCGCCAGCAGCGGCCGGTCGACGAGGAACACCAGCGCGCGCGTCAGCCAGTCGTGCGCGCGCATCACGTGTCGGCGCTCGCGATCGAAGCGCGCGAGGTGGACGCCGGTGTCGCCGGCGAGAGCAGCCGGAACGATCGCGGCCAGCCGTTCCGCGGTCACCAGCGCGTGGGCGATGCCACCCGCGGTCAGCGGATCGGTGGCGCGCGCGGCGTCGCCCAGCAGCACCGCGCCGGGCGCGAACCCGGCCCGCGCCCGGCGGGTGACCGGCGCGCGTCCGGCCAGCTTGGTCAGCGGCGCGGCGCCTTCCAGCCACTCGCGCAGCGGCGGCTGCTCGTCGATCCAACCATTCATCGCCTCGCCCGCGCTCGATCCAAGAGCGGCGCGATCGCCCAGCGCCGCCAGCAAGAGCTCGCCATCGGGCAGCGGCGCCGCGTAGAGCTCGTACCCGCGGCCGACGAAGATCTCGAGCCGCGACGGCCCCGGCTGGCCTGCCGCCAGCTTGTAATGAAGCCGCACGCCCACGCGCCGGTCCTCGCGCCCGCGTCGCTCGAGCCCCAGCGAACGGCGCACCGGAGACTCGAGGCCGTCCGCTCCGACGACCAGGCCACCGCGCCGCAGCTCGCCGCCGACGCGCAGGCCGATCGCGCGGCCGCCCTCGACGGCGGCACCGTCGACCGGCGCCTCCTCGAACACGCGCACGCCGCGCGTCGCGCGCGCCGCCGCCAGCAGCGTCTGGTCCAGCACCCAGCGCCGCTGTCCGAGCGCGACCGGCGGCTCCGCTCCCGGGCGCGTCGGGAACCCGGCCTCCGCCGTCATCCCGAAGCCGTGATAGCGGACGCTCGCCAGCGGCCGGCCGCCGACCGCGGCGCGCAGGCCGAGGCGTTCGAGCACGGCGACACCCGCCGGCATGATCCCTTCGCCGCACGGCTTCTCGCGCGGAAATTTCTTGGCCTCGTAGATCTCGACCGAGAGGCCGGACCGCCCGAGCAGCAGCGCCAGCGTCGCGCCCGCCGGACCGCCTCCGGCGATTACGACGTCGGCCATGGGAATGTCGGCAGGAACCGCGGTTTGCGGGCGAACGCCTTCCGGTACGATTCGTCCGCCATCAGCACGGATTCTTCCAGACCGATGCGCCGGTACAGAACTGCGGCGTGCAGCAGCGCGCCCGCTACCGCCGTCAGGTACGCGCCGTGCACCAGCGGCAGCGCCGTCAGCTCGACGAACACGGCGACGTAGTTCGGGTGGCGCACGAAGCGGTAGGGCCCGCTCGTCACCACGCCGAGCGCCGGCGTCGACGCCACGACGCGCACGTTCCACTGGATGCCCAGGCTGGCGATCACCCAGAAGCGGAGCGCGTTCGCCAGCGCGACCAGCACGACGGCCGGGATCGCCAGCGCCGCGACGAACGGCCGCCCCAGCGCCAGCGTCTCGATCACCGCTGCCGCCAGGACTCCGGTGTGCAGGGCGACCATCGCCGGAAACACGCGTTCGGGCAGCGGCGCGGTGCCGCCCGCCGCCATCGCCCGCTGGTGGCGGCGCGACAGCCGCATCTCGACGAGGCGCAAGGCGCCGACAGCGCCCACCAGTCCCAAGAAGAAGATCGTCGTCCCGGGCACGTCAGCTCCAGCCGAGCAGCAGAAGCTCGCTCGTCAGCCCCGGACCGAACGCCGCCAGCACCCCGTGGCTGCCCGCCGCCGGCCGCCGTCGCGTCAGCCACTCCTGCAGAACGAACAGCACCGACGCGCTCGACTGGTTGCCGTAGTCCCGCAGCACGTCCCACGACGGCTGGGTGTCCGCGCGCGACAGGCCAAGCTCCTCCTCGAGGAAGCCGAGGATCTTGCGTCCGCCCGGGTGAAAGACGAACGACGACAGATCCTCGCGCGTCAGGCCCCGTCGCCCCGCCAGCGTGCGCACCAGCGCCCCGATCTCGCTCCGGAGCAAGTCCGGGACGTCCTTCGACAGCACGCTGTGAAAGCCGTCGTCTTTCAGATCGAAGCCGAGGGCGTACGTCGATCGCGGCCAGATGTGCGACAGCGTGTCGAGGATCGTCACCCGGGCGCCCGTACCAGCGCCGCCGTCGGTTTTCACGTCACCGCCTGCCAGAACCACGGCCGCCGCGCCGTCTCCGAACAGCGCGGTCGCCACCAGATTCGCCAGCGACAGGTCGGCCCGCTGCATGCTGAGGCTCGGCAGCTCGACGGCGATGACCAGCACGTGCGCGTCGGGGAAGCCGACCAGGAAGTCGTGCGCGCGCGCCAGCGCCGCCGCCCCGGCCACACAGCCGAGCTCGGTGATCGGCAGGCGCCGGACGTCCGACCGCAGCCCCAGCTCGTCGACCAGGTAGGCGTCGAGCGACGGGATCATGATGCCGGTGCACGACGTGGTGACGATCAGGTCGATCTCCGCGGCGGCGACGCCGGCCTGGGCCAGCGCCTCGCGCGCGACCTCGCGGCCCAGCGCCAGGGCGTGCTCGCGGTAGCGATCCTGGATCTCGCTGAGCGGGCGCGGAACGCCGAGCTGCTCGATCGGCTCGACGCTGAAGCGGCGCTCGACGGCGGCGTGGTCGAACAAGGCCATCGCGGCGTCCAGACGGCGGGCCGGTAGGTCGAACAGCTCGCGCAGCCGCGCCTTGACCTCGTCCTGCGTCGCCGAAAACCCGGGGACGGCGGTGACGCTACCGACTATCGATGGGGCCGGTGCCGCCGCCGGCGCGGTTCGCGGACTGCGCGCGCGTGCGGGGCCTTCTCCAACGGGTGTCCGCCGCGGAAGGGGGAGGGGGACCGCCGCGGATTCCCCGCCAGGCTGCCAGGCCGAGCTCATCGGTCCGCGCAACCTAAGCCTCGAACCAGGGATGGTAAAGTGGGCACATGCCGCAGCAGGACGATCTGGTCGCAGCGGGGCGCCGCTTGCTCACCAACAACTACCGCCAGGCGCCGATCGTCATGTCGCGTGGCGAGGGCTGTTTCTTGTTTGATGTCGAGGGCCGCCGCTATCTGGACATGACCGCCGGGGTCGCGGTCTGTGTGCTGGGGCACGGTCATCCGGGCCTGGCTGACGCGATCGCGGCCCAGGCGCGCCGACTGCTGCACGTTTCGAACTTGTACTACATCGAGGCGCAGCTGCAGCTCGCGGAGGCGCTGTCGAAGCGCGCCTTCCACGGGCGCGCCTTCTTTTGCAACTCCGGCACCGAAGCCAACGAGGCGGCGCTGAAGCTGGCACGGCGGTATCAGATCGTCACGCGCGCGCAGCCGGAGCGGACGGAGATCGTCGCCTTCGACAACAGCTTTCACGGGCGGACGTTCGGCGCGCTCAGCGTCACCGGCCAGCCGAAGTACCGCGACGGGTTCGGCCCGCTGGTGACGCCGGTCCGCTTCGTCCCGTTCGGCGACGCCGCAGCCGCGCGGGCGGCCATCGGCGAGCGCACGGCGGCCGTGATCGTGGAGCCGATCCAGGCCGAGGGCGGGATCAACCTGCCGCCCGCCGGCTATCTGCAAGATTTGCGGCGCGCCTGCACCGAGGCGGGCGCGGTGCTGATCTTCGACGAGGTCCAGACGGGCACCGGCCGCACCGGCACGTATTACGCGTTCGAGGGCGAGGGCGTCGTCCCCGACGTCGTGACGATGGCCAAGGGGATGGCGGGCGGCGTCCCGATCGGCGCGATGCTGGCCAACGAGGAGGTCGCGCGCGGCTTCGAACCGGGCACGCACGCGTCGACGTTCGGCGGCAATCCGTTCGCGACCGCGGCGGCGCTTTATCTCCAGCGCGCGATCGACGAGCTGGGCCTTCTCGATCACGTTCGCGAGATGGGCGCTCATCTCGGGTCCGCGCTGCTGCGGCTCGCGGAGCGGCGGCGTCCCAGGACGCGCGGCGCGCGCGGGCGGGGGCTGTTGCAGGGATTGATCATCGACGGCGATCCGGCCGATGTGGTCGTGCGGGCGCGGTCAGCGGGCCTGCTCGTGTCGCTGGCCGGTTCCAACATCGTCCGTCTGGTTCCTCCCCTGATAGTCGGCAAACCGGAGATCGACGAGGCAATCGAAATCCTCGATCGCGTCCTCGGGGAGGCCAGGTGACGCCGATGAGCGACCACGGGACCAGGCCGGCCAGGACCAAGAAGGGGCGGGATTTCCTCAGCTTCTGGGACGTGCCTGACGGCGGCATCGAGGCGCTGATCCGGCGCGCCGAGGAGCTGCGGCTGCTCCGCTCGCTCGGGACGCCGCACGCGACCCGCCCGGGGCGCGTGCTGGGGATGGTGTTCGAGAAGGCGTCGACGCGCACGCGCGCCAGCTTCGAGATCGCGATGTTCGAGCTGGGCGGGCACGCCCTCTACCTCGGGATGCAGGGATCGCAGCTGGAACGCGGCGAGCCGCTGCGCGACACGGCGCGCGTGCTGTCCGGCTACTGCCACGCCATCATGCTGCGCACGTTCGGCCACGAACGCGTCGACGAGATGGCGCGCTACGCGACGGTCCCCGTCATCAACGGCCTGACCGATCTCCTTCACCCCTGCCAGGTGCTGGCGGATCTGCAGACCGTCGTGCAGCGGCGGGGCGGCGATGACGTCGGGCAGACCCTGCGCGATGCCAAGTACGCCTGGATCGGCGACGGCAACAACATGGCGAATTCGTGGATCGAGGCGGCGGGGATCCTGGGCCTCGATCTGGCCATCGCCTGTCCCGCCGGCTACGACCCGGACCCGGCCGTCCTGGCGCGCGCGCGCGCGCCGGAGCGCGGCCGCATCACGGTCGTGCGCGATCCCGCGGCCGCCGTCGCGGGCCGCCACGTGATCTCGACGGACGTGTTCGCGTCGATGGGCCAGGAATCGGAGGCGGAGGCCAGGCGACTGGCGTTCGCCGGGTTCTGCATCGACGGCGCGCTGATGCGCGGCGCCGCGCCCGACGCGATGGTGCTGCATTGCCTTCCCGCCCACCGCGGCGAGGAGATCACCGACGACGTCATCGAGGGCCCCGCGAGCGCGGTCTGGCAGCAGGCGGAGAACCGGCTGCACGCCCAGAAGGCGCTCCTCGAATGGGCCCTCTGGTGACGAGACGCTCGTGTGACGCGTGGGTAGCCGGCGAGCTTTGCTCGCCGCGAACCATCGCGGGAGGGATCGGGAACCCTTCCAGGTTCCCGAATAGATAATCAGTGCCGCTGCGCGACGATGTCGGACAGGATGATGGTGGTGGTGGTCGAGCCCTGCGGGGTGGCCAGCGTCTCCGTCACCGTCTGCATCAGGTGCAGCTCGTCCCCTTGCACGCAGTAGTTGAAGGTCGACCCGGTGACGTCGGCGGTCATTTCCAGCACCGTCGTCGTGGTGGCGTAGGTTCCGGTTTCGGTGGTCAGGTTCAGGGATCCGGCGACGGTGCAGGCGCAGGTCGACCCGCCCGAGCAGGTGGTCGTGATTGTTCCCGTCGCGCTGCTCGAATTCAGGTTGGTGGTGCTGCTGTTCGCGGCGCAGGTCGCGGCGCCGGTGCACGAGAGCGGCACCGTCTCGGTACCGCCGAAGTTCTCGTGCCAGTTGGTGGCCGTGTAGCTGAGATCGCTGTTGAAGGTGAGCAATCCCGCAAGATTCACCGAGTCGCTGTTCACCATCTGGCCCGCGCAGCCCATTTGAAGCTGTTCATTCTGCGCGGCCAGGTCGGCGCACGTTCCGATGAACGCCCAGGTACCGACCACGTCGCCGCCGCACGGCTGCACCGCCAGGCAGTTGGGAGGCGGGGGCTTCGCCGAGCTGCCGCCGCAGCCTCCCGCCCACAGCCCACCCAGCGCAAGTACGCCTACCCGAAGGACCCTTCCCAGCACCATGCCGGAAGCCTAACCCGGCAGCCGTTCCGACACGAGGCCTTCCACCGACGAGAACGGATCGGCGGTGGTGGTCACTGTTTCTCGGCGACGATGTCCGAGAGGATGATCGCCTCGCCATTCGGGCCGACGCGCGTGGTGCTGACGGTGAGAAGGTGCAGCCGCGGTCCCTCCACGCAGTAGGGAAAGGAGTCTGCCGACTGCGCGCCCGTCAGGTTGACGGTCTCGCCGGAGATCGCGTAGGTGCCGACGTCGGCCGAGAACATGTCCGGATAGATCAACGTGCAGTTGCATTTGCCGCCGCTCGCATCCACGCAGGTGAACTGGGCTGTCGCGCCGGCCCCCGCGGAGACCGAGGCGCAGCTCGAGGCCGGGAGGCACGAGAGCGGCGCCGTCTCGGCGAGGACGGCGGTCTTCTGCCAGGACGAGATCGTGTAGCTGAGATCGGCGTTGAAGGTGACCGACCCCGAAACGTTCAGGGCCGCGCCGTCGAGCACCTCGCCCGCGCAGGTCGCCGTCGTCTGCAGCTCGATGTTCTCCTGGGCGGCATTCGCGCAGGCGCCGTCGACCTTCCAGGTGCCGACGACGTCGCCCCCGCACGGTTGGACCTGATCGCAATTCGCAGGGGTCGATTTCGCCCCGCTGCCGCATCCGGACGCCACCGCCGCCACGCCCGCAAGTACGCATGCCCAAAGGACCTTTCCCGACGCCATCCAGGAAGCCTAACCCGACAGGCGGCTCGGCAGGAAGAATGCTGATGCCCGCGGACACGGCCGCCCTCAAGACCGTGCGCTGGACTGCCGAAATTCCTTACGATGAAGCCGCGGGAGGGATCCGCGCCCGATCTCGTTCGCACTGCGCGCGGGGAGCGACCGCGCACGGAAGAATTCGACGTGGAAGACGACGAGGACACCAACGGCCGGCCCAGCCCGATCAATCAGGCGATGCAGACCGCGGAGATCGACATGGCTCGCGATCGCCGGGTGACGCTCACCTCGCCGATCCCCGCCATCCTGGCCGAATCGATGGCCCGCGACCGGATCATGACGCCGCGCCAGCGGATCACGACGCCGCCGCACCGAGATCCGGCGGCGCCCATTCCCGAGCGCCCCGAGCAGACGCGCCGGGTCGGCGATTCGGACCCCGTGAAGCCTGGGTCGGGCCCAAACCCGAGGTCCGACGTCGGCGTGGCCCCCTGGCGGCAGCGAGCCGCCCAGCGGATCGATGAGGCGCGCGCGGCGCTCGACGCGGGCGATGTCGGGGCGGCCGTGGTGGCGGCGGACGCGGCGATGCAAGAAGCCGACGAGGCCCCGTCACCGGGCATCGTCGAGGTGATCGAGCCGGCGCGCCCGCTGTTGACCCGCGTGTTCGCCTCCTACGTCGGTCCGACCAACGGCCTGCCGATCCTGGCCCCGCGGGCCGACGAGATCGCGCGCCAGCGGCTGGGGGAGCGGGAGCGGGCCGTGATGCGGCGAATCGACGGCATCCGGACGCTGGAGGAGCTGTTCGACGGCTCCGGCCTCGGGTCGACGGACGCGCTGCGGATGATCGCGCGGCTCATCCGCTCGGGCGCCGTTCGCATCGTCTGAGTCGCGGGCGCCTGCCCAGGCAGACGCGAAATGTGATAGTTCGGGACACGATGAAGATCGTGCTCGCCTATTCGGGAGGCCTCGATACCTCGGTCGCGATCGTCTGGTTGAAAGAGAAGTACGACGCCGAGATCGTCGGTTTTTGTTCGGACGTGGGGCAGGGCGAGGACCTGGAGGCGGCGCGCAAGAAGGCGCTGAGGACAGGCGCCATCTCGTGCCACGTGCTGGACCAGCGCGACGAATTCGTCCGCGACTTCGTCTTCCCGGCGGTGCGCGCGGCGGCGGTCTACGAGGGGGCGTACTTTCTCGGGACGGCGCTGGCGCGCCCCTGCATCGCGCGCGGGATGATGGAGGTCGCGGCACGCGAGGGCGCCACCGCGATCGCGCACGGCGCGACCGGCAAGGGCAACGATCAGGTCCGCTTCGAGCTCGGCGCATACTGGTTCAACCCGTCCATCCGGATCATCGCGCCCTGGCGAGAGTGGGATTTCAAGTCGCGCTCGGAGCTGCTGGCCTTCGCCACCGCCAAGAAGATTCCCGTCGAGGCGTCGGCTTCGAAGCCGTATTCGATCGACCGCAACCTGCTGCATACGAGCTACGAGGGCGGCGTCCTGGAGGATCCCGACGCCGAGCCGCCCGCCGAGATGTTCCAGCGGACGGTCGACCCGCGGCGCGCGCCCGACGAGCCGCGCGAGGTGGCGATCGGCTTCGAGAAGGGGACGCCGGTCTCCGTCGACGGCAAGCCGCTGGCGCCGGCGGCGCTGCTCGGGGAGCTGAACACGATCGCCGGCGCGCACGGCGTCGGCAGGGCCGACGTCGTCGAGGACCGGTTCGTCGGGATGAAGAGCCGCGGCGTCTATGAGACACCGGGGGGAACGCTCCTACATCTGGCGCATCGCGCGGTCGCTTCGCTGACGATGGACCGCGAGGCGATGCGCGTTCGCGACAACACGTCGGTCGAATACGCGGCCCTGGTCTACCGGGGATTCTGGTTCTCGCCCGAGCGGGAGGCGCTGCAGCGGCTGGTCGACGCGGTGAACGAGCCCGTCACGGGAACGGCGCGGTTGAGGTTGTACAAGGGGAGCGCCACCCTGATCGGGCGCACCTCGCCGCGCTCGCTTTACCGTAACGATATCGTTACATTCGAGGATGACCGTGGCGCCTACGACCAGCGCGATGCGGGGGGCTTCATCCGTCTCAACGCGCTCCGGCTGCGGACGTCGGCGATGATTAAAGACCCAGGCTGACGCCGCCGATTGGCAGGGAGATGGGCGAAAAGATCGCCGCCGCCTCGAACGGGGACGGCCGCCCCGCGGCCGAAAGCAACGCCGCCGTTGCCGAGGTGATGATCGTCGACGACGAGCCGCTCACCGCGCGCGGCTACGCACGCGCGCTCACGGCCGCCGGTTACAAGGTCACGATCGCGGGGGCGGGGCGCGAGGGCGCGACGCTGGCGCGCAACAAGCGGTTCGACGCCATCGTCAGCGACATCGCCATGCCAGACATGGACGGGCTGGCCCTGCTGCGCGACATCCGCCAGACGGATCTGGACGTGCCGATGATCTTCATGACCGGCAGCCCGGCGCTGGAGACCGCGCTGGAGGCGATCGAGTACGGCGCGTTCCGCTACCTGCTCAAACCGGTGCCGCTCGACGCGCTGCTGGGCGTCGTCAGCCGCGCGGTGGCGGTCCACAAGCTGGCGCGCGTGCGCCGCGAGGCCAGCCTGGTCAAGGAGCTGGAAGGAAAACAGATCGGGGATCGGGCGGGCCTGGAAGCCCGATTCACGTCGGCGGTCGAGAAGCTGTGGGTCGCCGCGCAGCCGATCGTCTCCTGGTCCGGCCGCAGCATCTTCGCCTACGAGACCTTGCTCCGCACCGACGAGCCGACGCTTCGCAGCCCGCTGGATTTCTTCGACGCGGCCGAGCGGCTGGGCCGGGCCGCCGAGCTGGGGCGCATCATTCGCGGCCACGTCGCGCGGTTGCTGGCGGGGGAGCGGCCGCCCGGGCACGTGTTCGTCAACCTGCACCCGGCGGACCTCGAGGACGCGGAGCTGTATGCGGACGACGGCGCGCTGACGCCGTTCGCGAACCAGGTCGTCCTCGAGATCACCGAACGCGCGGCCCTGGACGGGATCCACGAGCTCGGCAGCCGCGTCACCAGGCTGCGCGCGCTGGGTTATCGGATCGCCATCGACGATCTCGGGGCCGGCTACGCCGGGCTGACCAGCTTCGCGCAGCTCGAGCCGGAGGTGGTGAAGGTCGACATGTCGCTGGTGCGCGACATCGATCGCTCGCCGGTGAAGCAGAAGCTGGTGCGGTCCATCATCGCGCTCTGCACCGAGCTCGGGATCCAGCTGGTCGCGGAGGGCATCGAGACGCAGGCCGAGCGCGACGTGCTGATCGGGCTCGGCGGCGATCTCTGCCAGGGCTACCTGTTCGCAAAGCCCGGCCGCGGCTTCCCGACCCCTCAGATCTGAATCTGGTCCCCTCGCCCCGCGACGCGGGATGGGGTCAGGGGCTGGCGAACCCCCTAGAAATCTCCACCGGCAACGATCACTTACGTGGACGTGGATCCACGTTCACGAAAGCCGCGAAGCCGCTCGCACTGGTCGTGGGGATCCTTGAAGGGCTGGGGTGAGCGGCGCGCGTCAGGGCGCCGGGATCAGGCGGTGGCGCAGGACCCAGAAGATGCAGAGCAGCGCGATCAGCACGAGGCTGCGCATCACGACGACTCTGCGGACGCGGCGGCGGAGGAGATCGTAGTAGGCGCGCGCGTCGGCCTCGGGGAGCCGCGCCAGGATGCTCTCCGCCTGCGACAGGCGGACGCCATCGATGGCGCGGCTGCCGACTGCGACGATCACCAGCACGGCGAACAGGCCGATCATCATCGCGGAAAGATCTTGAACAGCACCAGCGCGGCGATCGCGCCCGCGACGAGCAGCGCGGTCAAGCCGATCAGCACGCGCTCGCGACGGAGCTGCGCCCGTTCGTAGAGCGTCCGCGCCGCATCCGGCGGCAGGGCCAGGATCGTCGCCAAACGCTTCTTCTCCTGCATGTACCCGCCCAGCGTGGCGAGCAGGGCGAGCACGACCAGCGCCACGTTCAGGAGCCGCACGATCAGTCTCCCCTCAGCTTCGCGAGCACGCGTTCGACCTGCGCCTCGGTCGCGGCCCGATCGCCGCCGTTGTCGATGACGTGGGTCGCGCGGCGCAGCTTTTCCTCCTGGGGCAGCTGCGCGCGCATGCGGGCGCGGACGTCGTCCTCGCCGACGCCGTCGCGGGCCACGACGCGCGCGATCCGCGTCGCCTCCGGCGCGGTCACGACGATGAGGCCGTCCAGCTCCT